>DATDRI010000356.1:0-3211 GCA_035291825.1 Vicinamibacteria bacterium
CCCGGCGCCGAAGGTCTGCATCGCGTAGGCGAAGCGACGTTGGTGCTCCTGGCGGGCCTCGTTCTCGGGAGTCTCGGGATCGAGGTCGCGACGCCTCCAGAAACTCTCCATGAACAGCAACTTGTCGGAAGGAGATTGCAGTTCCTGGAAGCGGGCTTTCTCCTCGCGGGAGATGATCCACTTCACGTACTGATTGACCCAGTTGTCGAAAAGCCGATGCAACTCCTCGAGATTCGGGTAAGTGACGAAGCTGAACCTGTCGCCGACTGCGAAAAGTTGCTCTCCTTTATCGATGCGGAAGGAGATCCCGCGCTCGGTCTCACGATAGATCTGCCCCACCGTCGAAGTCGGCGGTGTCGCCTCATCGCCCGACCGCGTGACCGAGAAGGTCGCTGCCTCCCCACCGGCGCTCTCACACCGGACGGTGTAGAATTCCAGCGGCACGTTCTCGGGAACGCTCACTACCGTGAGGGTTCCGTCCCCCTGGCCCTGAAAGGTGGGGCGGGTGACCCGTTCCGCGATCTCAGCTTGGGCAGACAGCAGGGCGAGCACGAAGGGAAGAAATCTCATGACGAGGGAAGTCTAGCATGATCCAATTCTTGATGATGATGGCGTTGCTTCAAGCCGAGCCGGTCGATCTCTTGATACGGGGTGGAACGGTCGTGACCATGGATAGGGAGATGCGGGTCCTTGCGGGCGGATCGGTGGCCATTCGGGGCGATCGGATCGCCCAGGTGCTGGCGGCGGGCGAGCCCCTTCCGGAAGCCCGCCAGGTGGTTGATGCCACGGGTCATCTGGTGATTCCCGGGCTGGTGAATAGCCACGGCCACGCGCCCATGGTTCTGCTTCGTGGCGTCGCCGACGACATGAAGCTGATGGAATGGCTGAACGATTTCATATTCCCGGCGGAAGCCAAGAACGTGGACAAAGAGTTCGTCTACTGGGGGACCCTGCTGGCCGGCATCGAGATGGCTTTGGGAGGCACCACCACCTTTACCGACATGTACTATTTCGAGGAGGAGGTCGCTCGCGCCACCGACCGGATCGGTCTGCGCGGCGTCTTGGGCCAAACCATCATCGGCTTTCCGGCGCCCGACTACAAGACCACCGACCAAGCGCTTGCCGGCACGGAAGCGTTCCTACGTCAATACCAGGACCATCCGCGGGTGATCCCGTCGGTGGCGCCCCATGCGCTCTACACGACCGATATGGACGTGATCCGTCGCGCCCGGGAGTTGGCTCTAAAATACCAGGTCCCCTTTCAAATGCACGCCCATGAATCCCCGCAAGAGGACGAGGCGGTCAAGCAGAAGATGGGCATGACCACCGTGCCGGCGCTGGAGCGAGCGGGAGTGCTCGGGCCGGGGATGATTCTCCACCATGTCATCACTCTCACCGATGAGGACATCGGGACTCTGGCGCGTCATCGGGTGGGTGTTTCCCACAATCCGGAGAGCAACATGAAGGGCGCCTCGGGACTGGCGCGAGCCCCCGATCTCCTTGCCGCCGGCATCGCGGTGGGCCTGGGCACCGACGGTCCGGCGAGCAACAACAATCTGGACATGTTCGAGGAGATGGACACCGCCGCCAAAGTTCACAAACTCTATAGAGGAGATCCGACGGTGATGCCCGCTCCGGTTGTCTTCCGGATGGCCACCATCGGGGCGGCCGAGGCGCTCGGCCTCTCCGACGACATCGGATCGCTCGAGGCCGGAAAGCTCGCTGATATCGTCTTGATTGACCTCGACCGGCCCGAGTTGACGCCGCTCTATGACGTCTACTCGCACCTGGTCTACGTCGTCAAGGGACCTCACGTGAAATCGGTTCTGGTGGGAGGCGAGTTCGTGGTTCGTGACCGCCAGGTCCTCACCGTCGACGTGGAAGAAGTAATGGCCAAGGCGCGGGAAATCCAGGCGCGGATCGTGAAGAGCCTCGGGCTGGAGGTGCGGTGATGCGAGGGCTTGGCATCGTTGGACTGTTGGCCGCCATTTTACTCAGCCTCTCCCTGGCGGCCAGGGATACACGCTCGGCGTCGGTGGGGGCGCCGAACGTCATCCTGTTCATCGGAGATGGCCTGGGGCCCACTCAGATGAAGCTCGGGCTCGACTACGCCCGGGTGGTGCAAGGGCGGCCCCTCCATTTGGAAACGCTCATGGAGAATGGAGACACCGGTTACGCGCTTCCTCTCCCTTACCAAGCGGTCGTCATCGACTCGGCCTCCTCGGCAACCCAGATGGGCACCGGGCAGCCGGCGAGGAACGAGACCCTGGGTCTCGACGCCGACGGACGAGAGAGCCGGACCATCCTGGAGTGGGCAGAAGACCGCGGGCTGGCGACGGGTCTGGTGACGAACATGCGGCTCACCCATGCCACACCGGCAGCCTTCGCCACCCACCACGTATCTCGTTACGGCGAAGAACACCTGCTGGCCAACCAACTGTTGGGAGGGCGCGATATCGATGTGCTTCTAGGGGGAGGGGCGCGCGCCTTCGTTCCTCGCGGTGAGAGAACGTCAGAGTCTCTGTCAGGAATCCCGACCTCGCTCGACGAAGACTCCCGTCGAGGAGATGCCCGCAACCTGATCGACGAGGCTCGCGGTCGCGGGTACACCATCGTGAGCGATCGAGACTCCTTGCGGGATGGCGCCGCCACCGCGGGTAAGCTGCTAGGGTTGTTCGCGGCCAACAACTTGCCCTATGTGCTCGACCGACGCCATGAACGGCTCGATGGAGTTCCCAGCTTGCCCGAGCTGACTCAGGCGGCGCTCCAGGTGTTGGCGAAGAACGAGGGGGGATTCTTTCTCATGGTGGAGGGGGGTCTCATCGATTATGCGGGCCACGACAACGACGCCGCGACCCTGCTCCAGGAGATCCTGGACTTCGACGAGGCGCTGGGCTTGGGACTTCGCTTTCAGTCCGACAGCCCTCAGACACTGGTGGTGGTGACCGCCGATCATGGTACCGGGGGTTTTTCCTTCACCTATTCGGGATGGCGGGGCGAGCAGGAGCCGCTGGCTAACGGTCAGACGTACCGGCCCCGTTGGTACTACCCGGGCGAAGCCGAGCTGCGCCTCTTGGGAAGACAAGACCGCTCCTTCTGGAGAATGCTGGAGAGAGCGGGAGCCGATCCCGCCAAGCTCCAGGAAGAGGTGGAGAGCGCGACCGGTCTCTCGCTCACGTCCGACGAGGCGGCACGGGTTCTGGCTCGCAAC
>DATDRI010000357.1:0-10719 GCA_035291825.1 Vicinamibacteria bacterium
ACGGTGCGGAGAGCTCTCGCTTGCTGCTGGCTCCGGTGGAAGGTGTCCTGTACGGGATCTATGCTCGCGGCGAAGCCCCGACCGTGGAAGACTACCGTTGGGCCCTGGAAGCCATGTGGGAGGGGTTCTCCTTGGAGCAAGAGCCCTTCCTCGAGGTTTACGCGCGCCCGGAGCTCGGTTTGCGGTTCGGCTATCCGCGATCGTGGCAGCGAACGAACCTTCTGAGCGAGCCGGGAAAATCCTTCTTCGTCGCGTTTCTGAGTCCACCGCTGGCGCTGGAAGATGGAAGGGCGACCATCCACGCCACGCTCGAAGTCAGCGTCAACACGCTCCCGCCGGAGACGACCCTGGAAGGGTTCTACACGCAGAGGACGGAGCTGCTCGGCGACAACTACCGACTCGTTCGTCATGAGCAAGTGGGCGAGGGGAGGGGCATCTCCGATCTCTACGCCACGGAGACGCAGCTGGCAAGCTATCTGGAGTGGACGTTCTATTTCGTCCAAGGCGGCAGGGCGTACATCTATAAATTCATTACTCAGAACGCGGTCTACCATCAGATCGAGCCATGGATCGAGGAGATCGCGAAGTCCTTTCAACCGCTTCCCGGGGCGGACGCGTCGAGTTGAGACGCTCGCCCGTCGTAAGGTATACTCGCCGGCACTGTGACCACCATGCTGGATAGAGTCGGCACGCTTCTCGGCCTGAAGTCCGAACTGCGAACCGAGCTCTTCGTCCAGCAGGGCCAGCAGCGCCAGCAAGGGAAGAGCGGCGACGCATCACTGCGGATGGCCAACGAGGGAGACGGTCGGTACCGGCTGGTGACCCTTCAGGGGCGCGTCGCTGCCACGCCGGACCGTGACTCCCAGTACCTCTATTTCGTTATCGAACCGCCGCTTCGAGAGAAACTGGCCGACCGACTGGTCATCGAGATCGATTACTTCGGAAAAGGCTTCGGCACCTTTCGACTCCAGTACAGCTCCCAAGATCCATCTGCGCCCTACCAGGGGCTCTATAAAGAAGCCGACCAGTATTGGATCGGTGCCGAGACCGCCGAGCCGACCTGGAAGCGCTGCCTGTTCGTCATCGAAGACTTCGAGCCTCGACGGTTCCAGAATCTCGGTGCCAGCTTTCGGCTGGAGCTCAGGCAGGACTTCTTCGTCTCACGCCTGGCCGTTTCGCCGGAGCTGCCCGAGGATGCAGACGCTTTCTCGGTCAAAGCGCCTCTGCCTTCTCTGCGCAAGTCGCCGGACCGCGTCTATCCCATCTGGTGGCTCTTCGTGGAGCTCACCAACGTCTGCAATTTTCATTGCACGTTCTGTCCGGACGAGATCATGGAAAGAAAGCGGGGGATGATGAGCCTCGATGAGGCGCGCCGTATTTTCGACATGATCGGTGAGCAAAAGGCGCGGCTCGGGCCTCTCTACCCGGTCAAGCTACACCAGATGGGAGAGCCCACACTTCATCCCCACCTGGTCGATATCGTCGCCTATGCCGAATCGAAAGGGATCCCCATCGAGCTCAATACCAACTGCAGCATGTTGACTCCCCAACTCGTCGACGGTCTCTACCGCGCCGGACTCACGAACTTCATCTTGAGCTATCAGACGCCCGATGAAGAGTCCTTCAAGACCCGCAAGGTGATCAACAAGAAGCTGACCTTCGACATCTATATGGAAAAAGTCCGGATGGCGGTCGAACGGAAAGTAGCGCTCTCCGCTTCCACCCACCTCGAGATCGACGTCATGAACACCGCGGGTTCGCCGGAGATCCACATCGTCAACGAAGAGAGCCGCGCCAGCCGGGTGCTGTTGGAGTGGATCGCTTTCGCTCGGTCGCTGGAGCGAAAGTACGGCCTGCCTCCCACTTCTCACAACATGGACGCGGTGCAAGGGGGCTTTCGCTTCCTGGAGCACGATGAGGATACCGGACGCTACGCTTTGCTCCCCGGCGTGGATCTCCTCTGGAAACGCCTGCATACCTGGGGAAACGTGATCCAACCGGAAGAAGTCCGCCAGAAAGTCGACGGCTACTGCCCGGCCCCCAACGAACAATTCGTGATCCTGTGGGACGGTCGGGTGACGGTTTGTTGTACCGACTACGAAGGCCGTCTGGCGGTGGGAGACATCAAGAAGCAAACCATCGAGGAGATCTGGACCGGGCCAGGATGGCGGCATATGAGAGAACAGATGTGGCGTGACGTCCTGGAGCACCAGACCTGCCGCATCTGCAAGGGCGTCGAGGCGCCCGCCTCGACTCTGGTTCAGATCTCGGTCTAGGATTCGGCGTTTCACTTTTCTTGCTTATCTTTTCTCCCCCTTGCTCAGGTAACCGAGAGCTTCCAGGTTGCGCAGCGTCTCCTCCGACAGCTCAACATCCTGACGCGCCGGCGCTTCCCGGCGACGTCGATCGGTCTCTTGCTGCCAGGCGACCGTCCGGGTGCGAAAGCTCCCCAGCTCCGCCTGCAGCGGAGCGACCGCCTGCTGCGAGGCCGGATATCGATTATCCAGCTCGCCGGGATCGCGCCAGGTATCGTAGAGCTCGTAGTAGCCCTCTGCCTGCTCCGTCTGAGGATAAAGGATCAGCTTCAGGCGGCCGTTGGAGATCCCAACTTGATGCTGATCGTTCTGGAAGAAGAGCCGCTCGTGCAGCTGCTCTTCGGTGCGCCGCACCAGGGGCAAGAGCGAGCGGCCTTGCAAGCCGGGTGGGAACGTCACCTGGGCCAGATCGAGAACCGATGGAAAGATGTCCAAGGTGGAAACCGCGGATTGAACGATCTCTCCCTGGGGCAGGATGCCGGGAAAGGCAAGAATAAGAGGTACACGCAGCGACGGATCGAAGAGATCGTATCCGTGATCGAAGTAGTAGTCGTGCTCTCCCAGGCTCTCGCCGTGATCCGACGTGAGAACGATGAGCGTCGAGTCGCGGTGAGAGCTCTTCTCCAGCGCCTCCAGAACGCGCCCGATTTCCCGATCGGCAAAGGCCACTTCACCATCGTAGCGGTCGACGTAGTCTCCCCAATAGGACGTGCCGGCACCGGGGAGATGACGATTGACCCCGCCGTGGTAACCGATCACCGGCTCCAGTTTCGGCCCACGGGGAACGACGCCATCTTCACGGAAGAGATCGAGCAGCTCCTCCGGCGGCTCGTACGGCGTGTGAGGGTTGACGTAGTGGATCCACAGAAAGAACGGATCCGTTTCTTGGTAGGTCTTGAGGAAGCCGGTGGCAAAATCGGTGAGTCTCTCGGTGCGGTCCGCCTCCGTGCCCCCATCATCCCAGACCTGCAGGTAGCGGTCGAAGCCCTGGGAGAAACCGAGCTGACGATCCAGGTTCCCGTTATCGACCGCCGCGGCGGTTTGATACCCGCTCTCTTTCAACGCCTCGGCCAGGGTCTGGTTGTAGTCGGGCAGATCGCGCTCCCGAACGGTGAGGCCGTGCTGCGACGCATAGAGCGAAGTGAACATGGCGGCGAAGCTGGCGCGGGTCTTCGGCCAATAGGTGAAGGCGTTGTCGAAGAGCACGCCGCGAGAGGCGAGGCCGTCCATGGCCGGGCTGGTCTTCCGCGGGTAGCCGTAGCAGGTCAGGTGGTCGGCACGCAGCGTGTCGATGGTGAGCAGAAGCACGTTGATGCCGGCATGGGTGGAAGCCGTCCCCGGATCTCCCGGACCGGCGCCGCAGGCAAGAAGTTGAGAAGCGATCAGGCCGGCCCCCAACCAGTGCCTCATGAATCGCCCACCTCGACCTTCGAGGCCCGAGCATGGATTTCCATGAGTTTTTCCTGGACGTCGGAGGAAACGGGGCGGAGGGGCGACCTGGGCGGGCCTCCGTAGAAGCCGAGTCCGTCGAGTAGGGACTTGAGACCGGCGATGCCGTGATCGGTGGTGACTGCCTTGTTGATGGGCACCAGTTGATTCTGGAGTCTTCGGGCCCGTGCCCAGTCGCCTTGCTGGAAGGCCTCCCAGAGGTCAGTGCACAGATCGTAGGCGACGTTGGCCACCCCGAGAATGGCTCCCCGCGCCCCCACTGCCAGCGAAGCCAGCAGGACGCCTCCTGCTCCGGTCAGCACGGAGAAATTTCTGGGGGCGAGACGACAAGTTTCCTGCAATTGAAGCACGTCACCCGAGCTGTCCTTGAGTCCCACGACGTTGGGGTGGCTGGCCAGCTCGATGGCCAGCTCGGGGGCCAGGTTCAACATGGTGAAGGCGGGCACGTTGTAGAGCACGACCGGTATGGGGCTCTGCTCGGCCACTTCGAGATAGTGGGCGCGTAAAGCCTCGGGTGTCATGGCTCGCTTGTAGTAGGCGGGGGTGACGACCAACGCGAAGTCCGCCCCCACGTTCGCCGCCCAGCGGGTCAGCACCAGGGTTTCACGAGTCGACTCGCACCCGGTCCCGGCCAACAGGATGCGATGGGGAGGGATTGCCTCGCGCGCCCTTCCCAGAACCGCCTTCTTTTCCTCCTGTGTCAGATAGACGAACTCGCCGGTGGAGCCAAGCACCGCAAAGCCAGCCAACCGCGATCGACTCCAGCGCCCGATATTGTCGGCCAGGCGATCGAGGGCCAATTCTTCTTGGTGGTCGAAGCTCGTCGGTATGGCCGCGATGATGCCGCTCAGGTCTTTCAATGGGGTGCCCCTGTTTCCCCCGGCTCGGTGATCCGAAGCTCTCTTGTGTCTTCGTCGAGAACGTCCAGCCTGATGCGCACCGCGTCCGGTCTGCGGTAGCCACCGAGCTCGTCGAGCTTCTCCGGCCACTCTACCATTATCACCGCGTCCTCTTCTTCCATCTCCTCCAAACCGAGCTCGCTGAGCTCGCGTTGGTTCTCGATACGATAGAGGTCGATGTGGTAGACGGTTCGACTGCCGCCGCTGTATCGATTCACCAGGGCGAAAGTCGGGCTGACCACGCGGTCGGGCGGTACGTCATAGCCGGAAGCGATCCCCTTGGCAAGAATCGTCTTCCCGGCTCCCAGATCTCCCTCCAGATAGAAGTGCGCCCCCCCAGGATGAGAGAGCGCCAGTGATTTACCGATGGCCATGGTTCGGGCGGGCGAGTCGCTCCGGTGCACGGTCTCTCTGGACGTCGAGGAGATTCTCAAGCGCCCCCCAAACGAAGGAGAGCCTTGGGCAGGCTTCGGATCAGGTCGGTCGCCATGAGAGAGGTCTGTCCCAGCTCCTCGGCCGCCAGATCTCCGGCCAGGCCGTGAAGATGAGCGCCGAGACGCAGCGCGACATCCACCGGATGGCGGGAGAGCAGAGCGCCCACCATACCGGTCAAGACGTCGCCGGTTCCTCCCGTGGCCATGCCCGGATTGCCGGTGAGATTGACGAAGACGTTGCCGGAAGGGTCGGAGATGAGACTACGATAACCCTTGAGCAGCACATGGCTCTTGGTGAGCGCCGCGAGCTTCCGCACGGCGTCGAGTCTAGCTTTCTGGATTTCGCTGGAAGGACAACCCAACAACCGGGCGGCTTCACCGGGGTGCGGAGTGATGGCCAACGATCGGTGGGGGGGAAGCGCCTGGGTGTCTCCCTGGTAAGCGTTGAGACCGTCGGCGTCTATCACCGTCGGAATCTCGACGTCGCGCACCAACCTCTTGACTAGGCCGACCGTTTCCGGGTGCCGGCCGAGGCCCGGGCCGAGGGCCAAGGAAGTCTTGCCCACCAGGAGCTCCTGGAGCCGGCCATGGGCACTCGCCGCGATGGCTCCGTCGGGAGTTTCGTCGAGGGGCTCCCACATGGCCTCGGGCAGAGCGGGAGCCATGAGAGGAAGCGCTCCCCGGGCCGATGCCACGGTAACGATTCCCACTCCCGTCCTGAGTGCCGCCTGGGCCGCCATCACCGCGGCGCCCGGTTTTCCCACTGAGCCAGCGACGATGAGAAGGTGACCGAAGTCCCCCTTGTGTGCTTCCGCCCCGCGTCGCGGAAGAAATGCGCGCAGCGGCTCGGACTCGACGGTTTGAAGGCGGCTTCCCACGCTCTCCAGAATCGATTTCGGAATTCCGATGTCGACGACTTCCAGTCGACCCGACCGAAGACAGGCAGGTGGGATGACGTGACAGACTTTGGGAGCCGCCAGTGCCACCGTGAGGTCGGCCCGGATGGCTTCTCCCGGGATCTCACCGGTATCGGAAGAGAGTCCGGAAGGCACGTCCACCGCTACCTGGAAGCCGGCAAGCTCATTGAGGTCGCGGATGGCGCGCTCGGAAAGCCCTCGCGCCGCCTGACTGAGACCGGTGCCCAAGATGGCATCCACCAAGACGTCCGAGCGGGAAATGTCGGAAAGGGCTTTGCGCCAAGTCGCCTCGTCTGGCACGGCAGAGACGGACAGTCCAAGCTCTTGCGCTGCTTCCAGGTTCCCCCGGGCGTCGCCAGAGAGCTCTTCGAAACGGCACAGCAGCCACGCTCGGGCGGCTAGCCCGTGGGTGCTCAGGTATCGGAGGACGACCAGGCCGTCGCCACCGTTGTTGCCCTTCCCGCATATCACGGCGACGGAGCGCGAGCGCAGATCGGGAAGGATCCTCTCCATCGTCCGCACCACGGCTCGGCCGGCGCTCTCCATGAGAGCTCTGCCCGGAATACCAATTTCTTCGATGGTACGGCGATCCGCCTCCCGCATCTCGGAAGCCGTCAGCACGTGCATAATGCAGCAGTATATATCTTGGTGCCGTTTATCGGCACGTTGCCTTGACTGGCTCTGCTAGCAACGTTACGCTTGGGGATTGGCAAATTTCGAGGAGACGTGATGGCGATTCGGATCAACGTCAACGGCAATTTGGGAACCGAGAAAGATCTTCTGCTCTCACCCCTGGACCTGGGCTTTGTCTTCGGCGCCAGCGTCTACGAGACGCTCCGTACCTATCGGGGTCGCCCCTTCTTGTTGGAAAGACACCTGACCCGCCTTCGAGAGTCGGCGGCGAGCTTGGGAATCCCGCTCGATCTCAACGACCAGCAGATCATGGACCGTATCGAGAAGACTCTTACCGCCGCGTCGAATCCGGAGTCCTACGTCCGTCTCATCGTCTCGGCGGGAGTGGGGGAGTTGGACTATCGTCGAACTCCGGGCCGGGAGCCGCGTCCCACCATCGTCATTCTCGTCAAGCCGCTTCCCGAGGTTCCGGTCCGATTCTACCAGGAGGGCATCCGGGTGGCGGTGGTCGGGGTAGTGAGAAACCATCCGAAGAGCGTCAGTCCTCGCATCAAGACTTCGAACCTCCTCAACAATATGTTCGCGATGCGCGAGGCCCACGCGCGAGGCGCCGAGGAAGCGGTGATGTTGAGCTATCGCGGCGAAGTGGCGGAAGGATCCCAGACCAACGTTTTTCTGGTGAAGGATCGGGTGGTGAAGACTCCCACCGTTGATGTGGGCATTCTCGCCGGGATCACGCGGGAGCTGGTCTTGAGACTGACCGCTGAGCAGGGATTCGAAACGAAGGAATCCGTCATCTCACCCGAAGAGCTTCTCCACGCGGATGAAGTTTTCATTACCAGTAGCACACGAGAGGTTGTGCCGGTGGTAGAGGTGGACGACACACGAATCGGGGATGGACGGCCGGGGCCGGTGACCTTGGCCCTTCTCGCCGCCTACCGCGAACGGGTAGGTAGCAGCGGAACGAGCTAGATCCGCCGTTCCACGTTCGGGAAGCTCTGCCAGACCGGCACGCCGCAAAAGCGATCGCCTTCCGTGCAGCGAGGCGAGGCGACGCCATTCCGAACCACGCAGGGAGGTCCCATGTAGCGCGCGATGCGCGGGTGAACGCGGCGCACCTGCTCGAGCTCGTCGATGGAGGCTCGATAGATCTCCTCCTGGGCGTTGAAGCAGGTGCGCATCGTCCACTTGTGGATGAGGTAGATCAGCGAGCCCGACTCCATGAAGCGCACCGCTTTGGCATTGGGCAGAAGATAGAGCGCCCACTCGATCGGCACGCCCATGTCCAGGAGACGATTCTTCGCCTCCCACGCCTCTTCCATGGCTTCGCGGTACATCGACGACGCCTCCTTATTGGCGCCGATCAACATCGGCACAATGTAGTCGGGATGGCGGGTGTCGGTCAGGGTCAGGAGAGGCCGCGAACCGGGAACCATGCGGTGGCGCTGGTCCTGAGAGTCGGCACTGTGGCTTATCTTTTTCAAGAAGGTATAGCTGGCGTGGTAGAGCGCCCGCATCACCGGAGAATGAACGGCCACGTCGAGGGTGTCGGTGCGGAGGGGATTCAGACGCGGATTGAGGAGCCGTCCCAGAGCTTCCTCGGTCGATAGCTCGTCTTCGGATGAGCCCAGGACGGCGCGAAGCGCGTCGGCAACGATCTCCTCCGCCTCTTTGGAAAAATCGATGAGCTTGGCGGTCCTCCCGTGCAGTTTCCCGTCGAAGTCTCGGCAGAACTGCTCCGCGTTCCGCTGCACCTTCGGAAAACTGAACTCTGGGAGATCTTCCCTAGGGAGGGGAGGCTCGCCTATCTTTTCGAAGAACAAGGGATCGATATCCCTAACCGCCTGGACCATGGCTTCGATCACCAGCGTCGCTTCGTGAGGGACGTCACTCGCCTGTTGCATCCGTCGGAGGCGGTGCAGGGTTATTCCGGAGATCGTATGCACCATGGAGGTGTAGGCGGCGATGGGGATGACGTAGCGGGCCGTTTCGATGGCTTTCTTCTCCGCTTCCCGTTCTATCTTTTTTCGTCGCTTCTCACCCTTGCCGGCATCGGACTCGCGAAAGTGACGGAGCTCCACCAGGATCTTCCAGGTGTCCCTTTTCAGGATGTCGGTCAGTCGCCGGTAGTACTCCCAGGCCCGGAGGACGGCCCCCTGGTAGATCGCTCTGGCCTCCTCTTCCAGCGGTGGAACGAACGCCTGCACCTCGTCCAAACGAACGAAGCGCTGGCTGGATTGCTCCGAGTTGTAGAAGGGATAGCTGTGAAGGAAGCTCCAGACGAACTGCCGTGAGATGTTCTCCATTCCGAATACGAAATGAGCGTGTTGGTAAACGGTATGGTGTCCCCCCTCGAAGGTGGCGCGGCTGATCGACTCGCGCTGCCGGTCGGTGATTTCTGAGGCGTCTACCACCCGCGGCATGTAGCAGGTCCGGGCGGCGGCAATGGAAAGGTCGAACGGATCGGCGAAAAAGGAGAGGAGACGAATCCGGGGTGACTGCGCGACGAGTGGCTGCCCGGTTTCGGTCAGCATGAGAGGGAGGGCGACCCCAGGCGGTTACTTGTTGCTAAGGCGCGAGGGTCCCAATCCATCGGGTTTCCTAGAAGGCGGTATGCTATCACATCGTTAAAGGGGACCGACGACCGCCGGCCTCATACCGCTCAGGTTCCGCCCCATCCGATGGTTACTCTGTCGCCTTCCACGATGACCGGAACGCTCCGTCTGCCTTTCGAGAACTCCAGCATGCGCTCCATTCCCTCGCTGTCCTTCTTGACGTCGACGTACTGAACGGAGACGCCTTTCTTGGCGAAGTCCTCACGGGCCGCCAGCGTGTAGGGTCAGCCGGGCTTTCCGAATATGAGAACGGCAGCGTCCATAGCCGAATCTTATCAAGAAGACAGGGCTGTCAGGAACCAGCAGGTGCTTCAATCCATGGTCTGCCCGCCGCAGAGGTTGTAGGTCTGGCCGGTTATGGCGGAAGCGTCGTTGGAGGCTAGGTAGAGCACGAGCTTGGCGACCTCTTCTGGCTCGATGAAGCGGCGCAGGGGCACGGCGGCTATGGCATCCTCCCGAAAGGCCTCTGGCGAGATTCCCCTCGCCGCCGCACCTTCTCGAATGCCTCGTTCGGCCATGTCGGTGGCGACCCAGCCGGGGCAGATGGCGTTGACGGTAATCTGCCGAGATGCGAGCTCGAGCGCCAGTGCCCGGGTAAAACCGAGAAGGCCGTGTTTGGATGCACAATAAGCGGAGTGTCCGGGAACTCCGAACCGGCCCAGAACCGATGAGACGTTGATGATGCGACCCCAACCCGAGCTCATGAGATCGAGCGCCGCTTTGGTAACGAGGTAGGAGCCGGTGAGGTTGGTGGCCAAGATATCGTGCCACCGATCATCCGCGGGATCGTCGATGGGAGTGCGCCCCGACAGACCTGCATTGTTCACCAGCACGTGAAGCCTTCCCCAGGTTTTTCCCAGCTCGGCCATGGCTTTTTCCACGTCCGACTTCACTCGGACGTCGCATTGCAGCGCGATGGCCTGGCGTTCGCCACGATTGAGCTCCTCCGCCATTTTCTCCATCGGCTCCAGACTCCGAGCGCAGAGTGCCACCTTGGCTCCCTCGCCGGCGAAGGCCTGCGCGATGGCGCGACCGATCCCACGGCTGGCGCCGGTGACGAGGACGACTCTTCCCAGAAATCTTTGCATATTTAGCCGAGCGGCCCTTACGGGCCGCGGCGCGGGCACATGTATCGGCGGATGTAGTCCCGCAGCGCGTCTCGCGTGCTGGCGAAGGCAAGCTCTTCCCAGGGAATCTTGGCCGGCTGGTAGCCTCGCACTTCGAGACATTCGTCGGCGGCGAGGAGCTTTCCTCCTACGACTTCGGCGGCATAAACGAGTACCACCGCCGGTGTGTTGTGATAGGAATAGACGTTGATGAGGCCAATCAGCTCGACCTCGACGTTCATTTCCTCCCGCGTTTCCCTCAAGGCGGCCGCTTCGATCGTCTCCCCGCGATCGACGAAGCCGCCCGGAAACACCCACTTCCCGTACGCCGGTTCGATGGCTCGCCGTCCG
>DATDRI010000358.1:0-5669 GCA_035291825.1 Vicinamibacteria bacterium
CCGTCCCACCAGCGGGCGGATGCGAAGGCGGCGACGTACCGGCTCATCTTCCGCGAGGACAGCCACCGCGTGGCGTGGGCCTTGAGAACGGCGGGCTCACTAGAAGAGTGCTTGCCACGGCCGTGAACGATACGGACGCAAGAGTAGCCCTGTGCGATGGCACGACGCAGGAACGACTCCATCTCCTCGGAGGCTTCGGCAGGGTCCATTCCGTGCAGATCCAGGTGCGCCTGGACGGAGAACTCGCCCCTCCTGAGCCGGCCGAGCACGAGTCGCCCTCGTCGGGTTGCCGCCCCCTCCACACCTTCACCGGTGGCGAAAACGTCCCATTCACCCTCTCCGTCCACAAAAGCCTTGAGTCGTCGGAGCGTTTCCTCCTCGCCTGCATCGCCGCCGCGCAGCTCGATCGGTTCGGGTAGTCGGAGCGGAGCTTCGCTCCAACCGAGAGGGCGCACCTCCTCCATGGCTTGTCGAAACGCTTCTTCTTCGGAGAGAGAGTCGTCCACGTGGCAGGGAGGCGAGGAAGGTTTGTCGCTCTGCGGGGCGAGCCGGACCTCGCCTCGCTCGACCAGCCTCTTCAAGACAGAAAAGGGCCTGTGGGAACCGGGTCTTGGAGGCACGTTTCATTCTCGCGTACCGGATGCCGCTGTTTCAAATGTAACCGGGAAAAAGGACCAGAGGCTGATCTTTGACGGGAGAGCTCGTTCTGGCTAGCATAAAAAGATGAATCGTTTCCTCCCCATCCTGTTTCTCATGGTGAGCCCGTTCACGGTCGCCGGGCAGATGCCTCTGGAGGCTCCGATGCGGGTCAGCGTGGACGACCTGCTGCGAAGCCCCAGCCTCTACAACGACCGGAGGGTCTGGGTGGTGGGAGAGCTGCGAAACAGTGATTTCACCGACACGCAGAACAGGATCTACGAGCTTCGAGGGAAAACGTCATTCGAGAGGATCCGCGTCGGTCAGCCGGCCGGTTCCATGAACGATCTGCATTTCCTGGTGGGAAAAAATGTGGAGATCCGAGGGGTCTTTTGGGACCTGGGCAGCGCGCGCAGCGACCAGCGGATAGGCGATTTTCCGGGACCGCTGCGCCAAGATACCGTCAGCGGTCTCGGGGAGAGCCAGTACTTCATTGCTGTCGAGGAAGTCACTCCCCTCCCGGAGACGGCGGAGCCCGCCGAGGAATCGGACGAACCCAACGAGATCGTGGAGCCGGACTTGCCGGATTCCGACCTCGTCGACCTTCGTGAATTGATGGGCAATCCAGAGCCTTACTTCGATCGGCTCGTCTCCGTGATCGGCAAGTTTCGCGGCGACAACGTCTACGCCGATCTTCCCATGCGCACCAAGAAGACCCCGCGGGATTTCATCATCAAGGTCGCCGACGTGGCCATCTGGGTTACCGGGAGACGCCCTCGTGGAGAGGATTTCGAGCTGAACCCGGAGAGGCGGAGAGACACCGGAAAGTGGCTCAAGGTGACGGGAGTTCCTTGGACCGAAGGTGGCGTCGTCTATTTGCGGGCGAGGAAGATCGAGATGGTGCCCGAGCCGGAAGATCCGGAGCTGGAGCCGCGTAGCATCGAGGAAGAGCGCCAGGCGCTAGAGCAGGACGAGTCTCCGCCCGACGTCGTCTTCACCATGCCGCTCGCAGGGGAGAGGGGCGTGCCTCTGGAGGGCGATTTTCGGATTCAGTTCTCCAAAGACATGAACCGCGACAGCTTCGACCGCAACGTAGACCTTCTCTATGCCGACGAAGATGGAGACGGGAATCCCTTCCCCGATATGCAGATCTCCTACGATGCTCCCTCGCGCAGTCTCATCGTCAGTCCGGGCGAGTCCCTGCTGCCGGGAAAGGAGATCCACCTGATTCTTTATCAAGGAATAAGGGATACCAACGGCCTTCCCCTGGTTGCGGATCCGGAAGCCAGCGAGGTGCCGGGGGCGGCAGCCATCCTGGTCTTCTTTACCGCCGGTTAGCGGCCCAGGCCGTGGTTCTTCTTTTTGTCCCGGTACATCCGCTCATCCGCCAGCTGAATGAGCTCTTCCTTGGTGTGGGCCTCGCTGGGATAGGTGGCAACTCCGATGCTGGCTCCCAGCCGCTCGTTGAGCCCTTCGTCTCTCAGGAAGACGTGATGGCAGATGATCTTGCGGATGTGCTCGCCCAGGCGTTTGGCGAGCGCCAGATCGGTGTCGGGGAGGATGACGACGAACTCGTCTCCGCCGTAGCGGGCGGCGATGTCCGTTTCCCTCACCGCGGCTCGAAGCAGAAAACCCACCGCTCGCAACACTCTGCTCCCTCGCAGATGACCGTGGGTGTCGTTGATCTGCTTGAAATTGTCGAGATCGATGAAGATGAGCGACAGCCGCGACCTATGGCGGGCCACCAACTTGAGCTCGCGATCCAGGGCCTGGTGGAAATAGCGGAAATTGAATAGAGAGCTGACATCGTCGAGAATGGAGTTCTCTTTGGTTTGCTGATAGAGCTTCACATTCTCGATGGCCACCGAGATCTGCTCGGAGAGCTGGCCCAGCAACGTCAGATCCCGCTTCGAGTAAGTTCCCGGCTGACGGCTTCCCAAGCCGAAGGTCCCCACCAATTTCCCCCGTGACTCCAAAGGGAGGATGATGTAGGACCGGATACCGTCTTCGTAGAAGATCTCATCCTCGATGAACTGTTGTCGTTCCCGAGTATCCTCGTGAATGAATGGTCGTTCGTTGAGGACCACCCAGCCCGGACCCGTCCCTACCACCGGGATGATCGACTCCATCCCCCATCCCGAGTCCACTCGGGAGCCGGAGGCGAAAATGCGCAGGTAGCTTCCCGAGTCGTCCAGAATGGTAACCGAGAGGCGGTCGAAAGAAATCAGTTTCGCCATCTCCGCCGCGAAGGAATCGAAGACCTCCTCTATTTGAAGGCTGCTGCTGATGATGCGGGCGATGTTGTTGAGCACGGTAATCTGTTTTGTTTGCGCCGAGGAGCGCTGGAACAGCAGCGCGTGTTCCGCGGCCATGCCGATCTGATTTCCGATTGAGGTGAAGAAATCGAAATCGAACGTTGGGAAGAGCTGGCGTTCGCTGATCACCAGGTGCATGACTCCCACAACCCGACTCTTCGAGCGGAGCGGTACGGCCGCCACCGCTGCGATCCCCTGGCAGTCGGAAAGGAGACGCGCCAGGCGTGGGTCGGCGTCCAGGCTGTCGAGCAAGACCGGCTGACCATTCAGTGCCTGAGCCGCCATCGGGCAGGACCCCAGAGGGAGTCTGGTCTCCGGGAGCGTGACATTATCCCCTTGATGGCTGACGATCTGGAAGGTTCCGCTGTCTTCCAGCCAGAGCAACATCTCCCCGTAGAGACCTCCGCTCGATTCCATCACCGCGGCCAGCGCATCGGAGAGCATCTCGGTGAGGTCCAGGGAGTCGCTGATGGCGGAAGAGAGGGATTGGAGCATCGTCAGCTTCAGTTCCTGGAAGAGCACCTCCTGCTGGAGCTGCCGTTCCTTGCGGACGTCACGGAACATGGCCTGCACGATGCGTCCGCCGCCGAAGCCCAACAAGGCTCCTTTGACCTCCACTGGGACGCGCTGCTGCTCCTTGGTCTCCAGAGGGAGATCGTCGTACATGTAGCTCCCGTGCTGCTTGATCTTCTCGAAGTAGCTGATCGTCTTCTCCCGCGAGCCTCGGGGATGAAGGTCGTCGAGCCGGAGCTCCAGCAGCTCCTCGCGGCTATAACCGGAAAGCTGCTCGGCACTCTTGTTGGCGTCGACCACCCCCCGGGTCGCTATGTCGAACAGAAAATGGGCCTCCAGCCCTTCCTCGAAGCAGACGCGGTGCAGCCAACCGGGTGGAGCGGTGACCCCGGAGATACGCCTGGCCTTGTCGTGGCCGCCGATGGGACGAGGGGAACCCTCCATGACCAGTCCTTCTCCCAGATATCAGGAGCTGTAATCTCTAACTGCTTCCAAAACGATAGGTTGGAGGCGTTTCAGAAGGTTAAGGAAGAATAACCGATGAGGGGGGCGGACGTCAATACCGCGAAGGGGTTGCCCGCTTCTGCGGCGCGGGTCGCGTCACCCGCTGCATAAAGGAGTTGACAGGGAACGTGAATGGATAGCATGTATAGGGTTGCGTTGCAGGGAACTAACCCAAAACCTTTTGTAGCAATGACCGTGGCCGGTTCGGACTCCGGAGGCGGAGCCGGAATCCAGGCCGATTTGAAGACTTTTGCCGCTCTCGGTGTCTACGGAACCAGTACGGTAACGGCCGTCACGGCTCAGAACACGGTAGGGGTCCGCCAAGCGGTGGAGCTGCCGGTCGAGATCATCGCTTCTCAGTTCGACGCCATCGTGGAGGACATCGGCGTCGACGCTGCCAAGACGGGGATGTTGTCCTCGGCGGCGATCATCGAGACGGTAGCCGCCAAGGCGGAGGAGCATCGCTTGAAGAAACTGGTGGTCGACCCGGTCATGATAGCGAAGAGTGGCGACCGACTGCTTCGAGAGGATGCGGTGTCGGCCCTGGCACGCCGTCTCATTCCCCTCGCGGACGTGGTGACCCCGAATCTGCAGGAAGCGGAGGCGCTGGTAGGCTTTCCGGTCCGGGATCCGGCCTCCATGCGTCGCGCCGCGAAGGCGATCGTGGAGATGGGCGCCGGAGCGGCGGTGGTCAAGGGGGGACATGCCGAGGGGGAGGAAGCCGTGGATCTGATGTTCGACGGCACGGGCTTCCACGAATTCCGCGCCCGGAGGGTGGTCACGCGCAATACGCACGGCACGGGATGCACTTTCTCCGCTGCCATCGCCGCATTTCTCGCCCGCGGGGAGTCGGTGGTGGGCGCCGTCGAGCTGGCCAAGGTCTACCTCACGCGGGCTCTGGAGCGCGGGGTCTCCATTGGCAAGGGTCACGGACCGGTCGAGCACTTCGCCGGAGCGACGTTGTGGCAGGCCTCTCGCCGTGGGTAAGTGGGGTCCTCTTGTGCTAGAATTTACCTAGCTCATCCGGTATCCAAGAAAGCTGGCTCTGATGTACGAGATCGTTCAAGACATTTTGGACGCCCGCAGACTGACTCAGACGGTGGCCAGCAACCGGGACGGGGCGGTGGTGACTTTCGCCGGCATCGTCCGAGGGAAGAACCGCGGTAAGAAAGTGCTCTTCCTGGAGTACGAAGCCTACCCGGAAATGGCCATCAGGATGATGAAACGCATCGGCGACGAGATCCAAAAGACCTGGGGCTTGACCAGCGTCGCCATGCAACATCGGGTGGGGCGACTGAACGTGGGCGAGACCAGCGTCCTCATCGTGGTCTCCGCTCCCCACCGGGACGACGCTTTCGCCGCCTGCCAGTACGCCATCAATCGCTTCAAGCGCATCGTCCCCGTCTGGAAGAAGGAGATCTTCGAAGATGGGGAGCTGTGGGTCGAAGGGCCGGTCGAGACGGTGGAGGCGGCCAAAGAGTGAAGGTTCACTTGAAGCTCTTCGCCGGCGTCAGAGAGATCACCGGTCAGCAGGAAGTGGAGTTCGACGTCGAGGAGGGAACAACCGCCGGAGGGCTCTGGGAGAGGCTTCTCACCGACTACCCCAAGCTCACGCCCTACACTGAGATCATCCAGGTCGCGGTCAACCAGGATGTGGTCGATCGAGGCGTCAAGCTCCGGGCCGAGGACGAGGTGGCCTTC
>DATDRI010000359.1:0-2382 GCA_035291825.1 Vicinamibacteria bacterium
TCCTCGGCCGGGTAGGGATTGCCAACGTCAACCATCGCCTCGCTTCTCTGGGCATTACCGGTATCGCGGTGAACCGGAGCACCCAGGATCTGATCCTGGATCAAATGGGATTCGAGGATTGGAACACAGGCGGGAAGACCGAAGACGAGATCGTGGCGATGCTGAACGAGTACCAGGTCGCTCCCGGCGAGCTGGAAATGGCGGCGGCCCGTTTCGACGTCGATCAGCAAGACACCGCCACGCCGGTGGCCATGACGCAGTTGCTGGAGAAGATCCTCCTCGGTCAGGCGGCGAGCCCATCGTCCTGTGCGAAGATCGTGGACATCATGCTCAAGTGCGAGACGGGTCTGGATCGCATCAGAGGGCTTCTTCCCGAGTCCGTTCCGGTCGCTCACAAGACGGGGAGCATCGGGGGCACGGTGAACGACGTGGGGATCATCTATCTCCCGGAGGGGCGGGGGCATGTCCTGCTGTCGGTGCTCAGCAAGGGATGCCTGGACCAGGACAAAGCGGCGCGCGCCATCGCCGATATCGCCCGCTACGCCTACGATTATTTTCTCTTTACCGTGCCGGAATCGGCGGAAACCGACAGTGAAGCAGCGGGTTCGCTACTATCTGTTCCCTAGGGACGCTTACTTCGTCCCATCGTCTCGGCGGTTGGTCGACCTTCTGGAAACGATGGACCGCGACATGGATCTAGGCCTGCAAGTGGGAGGCACCTTTGAGGGCTCATTCCGAGAAAGGGCCTCGGAAGAATCCGAGGAGGAGAGGGTCTTGGAAGTGACGAGCTTCCAGGACTTCGTCATGGAGTCGGGAGACCTCTCCGGCGAGCTCCGGGAGATCCAGGTGAGCTTGGGCCGGCCCGGCCGCGAGCTCCTGCGCGATCTGGAGACCGAGAAGATAGAGATTCGAGGCCACCCCAGTCTTGTCATGGTCGATCTGACGGGGGTAGAGCAAGCCCGCTTGGTGTGCCCTTCTTGCGGAGAACGGCACGCTCTGGAAGGCTCGGCTCAGCCGGATCCTCGCTTCTATTGCTTCCAGTGTGGTGGGCTGACACCGCTCCCCGACACGCAGCTCGCCGTGGAAGGAACGGACGAGCCTCTCTCCTTCCCGTGCTACCGGTTCACCATCCTTTTTCACGGGGAGCAGGAGGCGGGCCTGGCCGAGCACGCCCTGGCCCCCTCCTCATCCTTCATGGGGATGGAGGCTCTGGAGGGCTCGCTCGGGTGCGGCCTCCGCGCGATTCTGGTAAGGTCCGCCGGGCCGTGATAGATTAACCGTCAATTCCCATGTACGAAGGCTTCTTCGGTTTTCGCGAAAAGCCGTTCAACCTGACGCCCGACCCCCGTTTTCTCTACCTCTCCGCCAAGCACAGCGAGGCCTTCGCTCACCTGGAGTTCGGGCTCAAGCAGCGGGGGGGATTCGTGGCGGTCACCGGCGAGGTGGGTACCGGAAAGACCACGCTCTGTCGCTATTTCATGGAGCAGCTAGACGAGAGCACGGTGAGCGCTTTCATTCTCTATCCGGCCCTCAACGCCATCGAGCTCCTTCGCTCCATCAACGACGATCTGGGGGTCGTTTCTAAGGGAGATCAAGGCAAGGATCTGATCGACGCCCTCCACCGTTTCCTCTTGGAAGCCAAGGCGGCGGGGAAGAACATCGTGCTGGTCATCGACGAGGCGCAAAACCTCTCCCCCGAGGTACTCGAGCAAATCCGACTCATTTCCAATCTCGAGACGTCCACCGAGAAGCTCATCCACATCGTTCTTATCGGGCAGTCGGAGCTGAACACGATGCTTGCTCAGAAGAACCTACGGCAGCTCGCGCAGCGGGTGACGGCACGCTATCACCTCAATCCCATGAGCCGGGAGGAGACGATCTCTTACGTCCGTCATCGTCTGGAAGTCGCGGGAGGCGTGGGCAAGGTGTCGTTCACCCCCGGAGCCCTCCGCCGCATCCATCGGTTCTCCAATGGCCTCCCGCGGCTCATCAATTTGCTATGCGATCGCGTGCTGCTGGCGGGGTTCGTGCTGGGTCGCCGCGACGTCGATGCCTCGCTCACCAAGAGGGCGATCGGCGAGCTGGACCTCGGGCAACTGAAAGGAAGGCGGTGGTATCACTCTTGGGGTTTCCGGGGAGCCTTGGCCTCGATTCTCCTGGGCGGCCTGGCGCTCACCCTCTGGCTGGGCAGCACGCCGCTTGTTCCGGGCGCCAAGGAATCGGTGGCAGCGGCGGAAGCGGAGGCCGGCCCACCCCCGGCCGATTCTCTCGCCGGAGTGGTCTCGGCGGAAACCTTCGATCGGCGTGTCGCCACCCTGTCCGGGCCGCTCTCCCGGCGGGGAGCCGCGGCAGTGTTGTTGGATCTATGGGATGCCTCGGTCG
>DATDRI010000360.1:0-2599 GCA_035291825.1 Vicinamibacteria bacterium
TCCTTCCGCTGACCATCGTCATCCTCGTGCCGCTCTTCCTGGTGCAGCATCGCGGCACCGCGCGGGTGGGCGCGGTGTTCGGTCCGATCATGCTCCTATGGTTCGCGACCCTCGCCCTGCTGGGTCTCCTTTCGATCGCCCGCTACCCCCAGGTGCTGTCTTCGGTAAGCCCTCACTACGCTCTCGAGTTCTTCCGCGAGAACGGGAGGCACGGATTTCTCATCCTGGGGACGGTGTTCCTGGTGGTGACCGGCGGGGAAGCACTCTACGCCGACATGGGCCATTTCGGGAGAGAGCCGATTCGCCTGGCCTGGTTCTTCCTGGTGCTGCCGGCGCTCGTTCTCAACTACTTCGGGCAAGGGGCGCTCCTGCTGCGCGATCCCGCCCACGCCGTGAACCCGTTCTTCCACATGGTGCCCGGCTGGGCGCTTTATCCCATGGTCGCTCTTTCCACCGCCGCGACCGTCATCGCTTCACAGGCGGTGATCTCGGGGGCCTTCTCGCTCACCCGCCAGGCGGTGCAGCTCGGTTACGCGCCCCGGGTCGCGATCGAACACACCTCCCACGAGGAGATCGGACAGATCTACGTCCCGTCGACGAACTGGGCGCTGATGGTGGCGACCATCACCCTGGTCCTGGAGTTCAAAACCTCGAGCAACCTCGCCGCCGCCTACGGGGTCGCCGTCACCAGCACCATGGTGATCACCACCGCCCTCGCGTACTTCGTGGCCCGGCATCGATGGGGCTGGGGCATGCCCGCCTCTCTTCTGGTGACGGCATCCTTTCTGGTGTTCGACCTCGCGTTCTTCGGATCGAGCCTGGTCAAAGTTCCCCACGGTGGGTGGGTCCCGCTGGTCATCGCCGGAGCCATATTCATCTTGATGACCACGTGGAAGCGCGGCCGGGAGATCTTGAAGATACGCCTCGAGGAAATGTCGGTTCCCTTTCCGGAGTTCCTTCAGCGAATCCTATCGGAGCGGCCCCGGCGGCTTCGGCACGCCGCGGTGTTCATGACCGGAGACGCTCTCGGAACTCCGCCGGCGTTGCTCCACAACATGGAGCACAACGAGGTCCTCCACCAGCCGGTGGTCCTGCTTACCGTCCAGACCGTCGAAGTGCCCTACGTGCCTTTCGACGAACGGTTGGAGGTGAGCTCGCCCGGCTCGGGCTTCCACCGGGTGATCGCCCGCTACGGTTTCATGCAGGATCCGAGCGTCCCGGAGATCATCGAGCGCCTGCGGGAGCACGGGCTCAATCTGCGGATGGAGGAAATCACGTTCTTTCTCGGCGGCGAGAACGTCGTCGCCACCCGGCTCCCGGGGATGGCAATCTGGAGAGAGAAGCTCTTCGCCCTGATGACCCGAAACGCTCTTCGCGCCACCGACTTCTTCCACATCCCTCCATCCCGGGTCATCGAGGTGCGAATGCAGGTGGAGATTTGACGTCGGCGCTAATTGAACATGTAGACAGTCAGCTCGGCGGCCCCGGAGTTGCCGAACAAATCATAGGCAATGGCCAAGAGACGATGTAACCCGTTGGGCACACTCTGGCGACGCCACGAAAACATGTAGGGCCAGATGGCGTCGGTTTCCCGATATTGACCATCGATATACAGGTCCACTCGGAGAACGACGGAGTCGTCCGACGCTGCCACTTCTATTGGCATCCTTCTCGAAATGACTGGAATCCCGCCCCTACGCATTGGCCTTATGAAAGAGACGGTGGGCGGAAGCGCATCCTGGGTGGTTGAAGAGCCAAATCCCACGCCGTCGAAGAAAATGGTGAATCCACCACCCCAGGTATCGTTGTGAATCTCGATCCAGTCGATATCGGCCAGCGTTGGTGTTCCTGAGCTGGTCCTTGTCCAGCCTTCGGCTCCGTCAAGGGGGACGGTGAATTTCTTCCAGTTGCCGATGGCGTAATTCATGGTATCGGAGCTACCCTCGTACTTGAAGAAGCTCCCGTCGGAGTCAAAGAGATATGCAATGGGGGAGTTGTTCTGAAACCCGGGCTCATTCGAGTTTTCGGCAAAGGCCCAGAAGGTGAAATAGGTTTTGTCCGTGAGGTCCCAGTTGGCCATGCGGCTCGCCGGATACTGGACCGCGGTGTCAAAAGCGCCAGTGGTGGAGAATTTGACGGAAGAGTTTCCCGCTTTCAATCGTTCGGTGGAGTTTACGAGCGTGCACTCTGCCGATTCGGCCCAGCAGTCCCACTCATCGGCGTTGTTTTCAGCGAAGTCGAATTCGGCCGGAGAGAGAAATTCCCAGTTAGCTTTGTACTGATCGGGGTCGATGACGTAGCGCCACCAGTTGTTGAGTAGACCGTCCTTGACGCCCGCGACATGTGGCATGTGGTCGTACCACCATTTTAGATAACCGTAGCCGTCGCAGCCCCAGGCCTCGCAGTTATTGTCCGTGCGGGAGCCGGTCACGTTCGGGAAGTTGTACCAGTCATCTGCGGACGTCGAGGCCATCTGCGTCGAGGAGCGGTTGTAATCCGTGCCGGGCTCGGCATTGAAGGCATTGTGAGCGTTGCCGATGCCTCCGCGGCCGGGAAGGTCTCTATCCAGAAGGGTGAAGCGATTCCAGTCATGGGTTTC
>DATDRI010000361.1:0-2287 GCA_035291825.1 Vicinamibacteria bacterium
CACAAGCTGAGAGCAGCGATACTTCCCACCGCACCCGTCCCAACCCGCGAGGCCGGCGAAGAATCGGCCGATTCGGCTTTCCGTCAGGTTCCTGGTGTGTCCGAACCTCGGAGAGAGCGGGATCGCATCGACCTCAACGACGAGCGGAGCTCCTTGGCTTGCCAGATCGAGGCGACCCAAGAGTCCTATCGGGTGGGCGAGGCGATCGAGATTCTGGTGACCTTTACCAACCGGACCGGACACTCAATAGACGTTCCGGACACGCTCTCCGCAGTGGACGGTTCGGCACGTTTCCAGATCCTGGACACGAGTTGGAAGGTCTTGCCCCAACCGACCGCGAACCCGACTTCGCCGAAGTCGATTCGCCTGCAGCCCGGCGGACGCGTCACGCTGCGACTGGGGCTGAACGCTCCCGGCGGTTATCGGTTAAACCAACCGGGAATCTACCACATCGTTCTGCTGGGCTCTCCGCTCGGCCTTCCCAACTCCAACACGCTGACTCTCCGCATCGACCCCTGAAGAGATAACCGGGAGCCCTGGACGCGACCCACGGCTCGGGGCTCTCCCTTTTCTCCGCGCCCAGGGTTCCGACCGAGCATTGGTGCGCCGGCGGAAACAAAAATATAATTCCCAGAGACGTGCAAGAAATTCAACCCGCCCGACTCCGACCCGGAACGACGCGGCAAGGATTGCGATCCGCCCGCCAGCCCCAAGCCTCTCCCGAGGAGGGCAGAAGAGGCCTCATCAAAGGCAAGGCGCTCATCTTCTGGGACCCCAAGCGGCCGGGAAAGAAGTTCGACGCCATCGATACCGATCAGATCACTCCCGCCGCGGACTGCGTCTCGGAGAGCCTCGACAAGCTGGACGAGAGATGGAAGGAGGGCGCCTTTCGCTACCTGATGCCGGACTTCCGCAAGAGAGTCCACGCCGGCCAGACCTTCGTCATAGCCGGCGATCGATTTGCCATTGGCTCCTCCCGCGAAATGAGCCCGGCGGGATTGAAGGCGGTGGCAGAGGAAGCGGGACTCGAGCTGGTGATCGTCTGCGCCAACAACATAGGGGACATTTTCCGCCGCAACGCGCTGAACCTCGGTCTCCCGGTGGTGCAATCTTCGGAAGCCGTCGACGACGCACGGGATGGCGATGCCTTCTCCCTCCATCCCGAGACCCGGACCTTGACCAACGAGACTCAGGGGAAGATCTACGAACCCCTCCCCTTCACCGCCAAGGAAGACGAGATCCGCCGCAGCGGCGGCATCTTCGCGGTCGGGCGGCGCGAGTTCCCCCTTTCGGTGGATCAGGAGCCGCTCGTCGAATGGCCCGATGCGGAGACCGCACGGCGGCTCACCACCACCGAGCAAATCATCTGGTCGCACCGGGTGGACAAGAACGCCGAGGTCCGCCCCGGCGCCACCCTGCGGGTCTACGCCGATCTACTGCCTGCCTCGGACGGCACGGCTCCTTTCGCCATCCATACCTTCAACCAGATCACGAGCGGCAACGCCATCTACCCACGCCAGGCCGCTATCGCCAACGACCACTTCGTCTTCACCGAGAAGGACTCCGACGACAAACAAACCGCCATCGGCCGCGCCTTTGCCGATCGACACGGATTGAAGAAACCCTATTACGCCACGCCCGGCGACGGTATCTTTCATTTCTATTTTCCGGAACAAGGCTTGATCCTACCCGGTCAGGTCGTCCCGGGCGCAGACTCGCACAGCCGTGCCTATGGCGCCTACGGGGCGGTCGGGATCGGAGTCGGCTCCACCACTCTCGGTTTCGGTTGGTCGACGGGCTACGTCTATCTCACGCTCGCCAAGCCGCGGCGGGTGGTGTTGACGGGAAGGCTGCAGCCCTGGGTCAGCGGCAAAGACATCGTGCTGAAGCTACTCGAGCGATGGGGAGCGAGACAGTCTCAGGGCATGTCCGTCGAGCTCGTCGACAAGAACCAGCAGCTTCCCATCGCCTACCGCAACACCATCGCCAACATGATGGCGGAGGCCGAGGCGCAAAACGGCATTTTCGCTCCCGACGCCGTCACCTATGCCTGGTACCGAGACAAAGACATCCACCTTCCCTATCCGCCCATCCAGCCCGGGGAGGACGCAGTGTATGAGATCGACGAGGAGCTCGACCTCTCCGGCGTGGTACCGATGATTGCCAAGCCCTTCAGCCCGGGAAACGCCTTCCCTGCCGAGGAGGTTGCCAAGGAGCGCCTGACGTTCGACAAGGCCTACATCGGATCGTGCACCAACGGAAGCTACCAGGACCTGCTCCAGGCAGC
>DATDRI010000362.1:0-3702 GCA_035291825.1 Vicinamibacteria bacterium
CGATCGGTTCGAGGCCCTGCTCGAGGTGCTCGAAGCGGATAAGAACGTGCGGGCGCTACCCCTCAAGAGCGATCCTCCACGGATCGTCTTTTCCACCAAGCCGGCCATTCTCGCCTATGTCGACGGAGCGCCTGTCTATCAGCCGGTCAAGAACACGAAGGTCGAGCGCGTGATCAATACCCGAGTCCTCATCCTACGCGAGCAAAGTGGTAAGCACTATCTTCGCGTTTTCGACGGATGGCTCGAGGCGCCCGCGTTGGGCGGCCCCTGGACGCTGGCCAAGATGACTTCGAATGACCTGAAGAAGGCGCTCGAGGATGCCAAGGCGTCGGGACAGGTCGATCTACTCCCCGGGGGAAATCCGGAAGACAAGAAAACCCTCCCTTCTCTGAAATCGACGGTGCCCGTCATCTACGTTGCCACCGCTCCCACCGAGCTCATCGTGACCGAAGGAGAGCCGAATTACATCCCCATCGAAGGCACGAACCTGGTCTACGCCAAGAACACCACTGGCAATATCTTCAAGTATCTCGGAGATCAGAAAACCTACGTTCTGGTCTCGGGCCGCTGGTTCCGATCCGCCTCCATGGACGGCCCTTGGGAGAACGTCCCCAATGACGCCCTGCCTGAGGATTTCGCCAAAATTCCCGACGACAGCCCCAAGGAGAACGTCAAAGCCTCGGTGGCGGGGACGCCTCAAGCCAAGGAAGCTCTCATCACCAACGCCATTCCGCAGACCGCGGAAGTCAAGGTTGCGGAAACGAAGATGGATCCCCCGAAGCTCGACGGCGAGCCGAAGCTCGCTCCCATCGAGGGGACTGAGCTTCAGTACGTCGTCAACACCGCGACCCCCATTGTCATGGTGAGCCCGACGTCTTACTATGCAGTGCAAAACGGCATCTGGTTCACTGCCCCGGCGGTTGCCGGGCCCTGGGTGGTGGCGACTTCGGTCCCGACCGTTATCTACAACATCCCGCCGAGCGCCCCGCTCTACTATGTGACCTACGTCCGGATCTATCGCGTCACTCCCACGGTGGTGACCGTCGGTTACACGCCCGGTTATTACGGCACCTGCGTCTACCACTCCACCGTTGTCTACGGTACCGGGTATTACTATCCCCCGTACGTGGGCACCGTCTGGTACGGACCGCCCGCAACTTATGGAAGCGGTGTCGGCATCTCCTACACACCGTGGACCGGATGGACAGTCGGATTCGGTTTCGGCTGGAGCTGGGGCTCGGTCAACGTCGGATGGGGGTGGGGTGCCTATCCCTGGTGGGGTCCGGTGGGCTGGGGCTACTACTATCCCTACCCCTACTATCGACCGCCTTATTGGGGCGGTGCCGCGTGGGGACCCTACGGGGCAGCCGCCTGGGGTCCGAGTGGATGGGCGGCGACCTCCGGTAACGTCTATCACCGTTGGGGCTCGACGTCCGCTGTCACGCGTCAGTCGGCCGGATACAACGCCTGGACCGGTAATGCCTGGAGAAGCGGTGCGGGCATGTCTTACAACTCTCGAACCGGCACGCTGGCTGCCGGACAGCGATCGGCGGTGGGTAACGTCTACACCGGGGACTACGCCTATGGGGGACGCGGCGCGGCGACCAATGCTCGCACCGGCACGACGGTGGCGGGAGGACGCGTCACGGCGGGTAATGCCGGAACGGGGAACGAGGTCACGGCGGGCCGGGTGGGCGCAGTGAACCCCCGAACCGGGCAGGCCGGCTCGGCTGGCTACGTCAGGGGGGAACAGGGTAGCGTGGCGCGGGTAGGCGACGACGTCTACGCCACCCAGGACGGAAACGTCTACAAACACAACTCAAGCGGAGGATGGGATCAACAACAGAGGAGCGGTAGCTGGACCGGCGTTCAGGATCGCTCCCGCACCACCACGCTCGACGCCCAGCAACGGGCGCGCTCCAGCGGTCAAGCGCGCGCGCAGAACTACGGCAACGCCAGAAGCATGAGTGGTGGTGGCGGGGCGCGACGCCGGAGATAGGCTCCTACTGAATCGTCGTCGCGCTAGCTCTTCGACGACTCAGGGCGTGCCGCTCGCGACGCCTCGCCTTCTCTCCAGGGTTTCGGCGATCAGCTTGTAGCTCACGTAGTACTTGTAGATATTGCTGACGTACTGGACGGTCTCTCGTCCAATCCTCTTCGCTGCGATGACCTCCACGTTCCGAAACCAGCGGTTGGGATCCAGACCCTGCTCCGCCGCTTCCTTGCGGAGGCGTGCCACTTTGGCCGGTCCGGCGTTATAGGATGCGAACGCGAAGAGGGCCTTGTTCAAGTCGTCCATGGGCTGGTCGGAGAAGTAGTGATCGGCCACGAACCGCATGTACTTCACGCCGGCGTGGATGTTGTTCTCGATCTCCTCG
Organism: Vicinamibacteria bacterium; assembly: GCA_035291825.1. Classification (GTDB taxonomy): domain Bacteria; phylum Acidobacteriota; class Vicinamibacteria; order Marinacidobacterales; family DATDRI01; genus DATDRI01. The sequence continues at coordinate 2,379 of DATDRI010000362.1, forward strand.
ATGTTGGGAACGTTGACGTTGCGATCCGCCGCCGTCGAAGGAAGGACTTGCATCACGCCGACAGCACCGACCGGACTCCTCACGCTCTGGTCGATTCCCGATTCCTGATACGACTGGGCGGCCACCAACAGCCAATCGAATTTGTATTGGCCGGCGTATTTGCGGAAGAGATCGGCGGCGGCGCGGAGGCGCGCAACCTCTTCCTCCTGATGGGGATTCTTGATGTAGTCCGTGTTTTGGAGGTACCGCTTGAAGAGAATGTTTCCCATCAGAGTCCCTTTTCCGTGGGACCTGGAGAAGTCGTCCAGAGCTCCCTTCAGTTTCGGGCTTCCCTTGCGGATGGCCCAAGCGATCTGTCCGCCCTCGCGGACCGCCAGATCACGGTGAAGGGTAAGTTCGAAGATCTGGGCCCAGAACTCCCCGATATGGCTATCCACGATGGTGATCGGTACGATGCCGGCGTTCACCATCTCAAGAATATCCTCATCCTCGAGGAGCTCGTCCGCCGCTTTGATCCGGACCGGCTCCCGGCCTTCGGCGCGAAATTTTTCGTTCAGGCTCTGAAGGCTGGCGTAATAGCTGCTCGATTCGCGAACGTAGACTTCCTTGCCGGAGAGATCATCGAGACGAGCCAGCGGAGGAGCCGATGGACCCGTCACCACCAGCTCCCGCACGTCGGAAAGAAGCGGAGCAGAGAAGTCGACCTCCGCCCGCCGCTCGGGCGTAATGGTGAGGTTGGCAGCGGCGATATCTCCGCGCCCCTCGATAAGCGCGGGAACGAGCCGGTCGCGGGTGACCGGAATGAAGGCCACGTTCAAACGAAGGACTCCGGAACCCAGCTTCTTGTTGACCTCGTCTTCGAAGAGCCTCCCCGCTTCGTAGGCGACCCCCCGCTGCTCTTCCAGATCGAGAAAGTAGTTCGTCTTGCTGAGAGTCACCAACATGCGGACCACGCGGCGCTCCACCATCCCGTCCAGATCGCCCGTCCAGGGCTGGGTCAACCTTCGAATCGCATCGTCGGTGTCGGAGACAGAAGGAGCTGCTGCCGCCTGGGTCTCAGGACCTTGGGCCGGCGGGACCTCTTCCTGCCGCGGGTTGGCGCCAGCCGCCTGCCCGGACGGCGCCTGCGCTCCGGACTCGGGAGGGAGTTCCGCCGGGGAACAACCTGCCGCCGACCCCCAGGCCAGGAAGAGACCGGCAAGCACCCCGAGCGAGTTACGACCCCTCATTGCGCCACCTCTCTTCTCAAGTGAGAAGCCGCCCACTATTCGATCGTTACGTAGCGCTCCAGACGGGCAACCTCTTCTTCTCCGACGTACTTTCC
>DATDRI010000363.1:0-15801 GCA_035291825.1 Vicinamibacteria bacterium
CTCGAACCTCGGCGAGCCGGTGGCGCAGATCTCCCTGGCGCTGCGAAGGCTGGGGGAGAGCGCCATTACCGTAGAACGCGTGTCGAGTCTCTACCGGACCGAGCCGGTGGAAGCTCCCCCTCAACCTTGGTTCACGAATGCGGTGGCTCGGGTGAAGAGCCCGTTCGAACCACCGGTCTTGCTCTCCATTTGTCAAGATATCGAAAGAAGGCAGGGAAGGGACCGAAAGGGCTGTCACGCTCCCCGCCCCATCGACTTGGACCTTCTCATGGCCGGTGACACCCCGGTAGAGGGGTCTCATCTCATCTTGCCACACCCCCGGCTTCACCAGAGGCGATTCGTTCTGGTTCCCTTGATGGAGATCGCTCCCCATTGGATCCACCCGCGGCTCGGCCTGAGCGTCGAGGAGCTTCTGGAGCGGTGCCTCGACGAGTCGGTCGTGATGCGGCTCAGCGCGTCGCCCCATTCTCTGTAATGAAACTGCGATACGTCTCGGTCGAAGGCCCCCCCGGGGTTGGGAAGACCGCCCTGGTGGAGCGCCTCGTAGCCCACCTGGAGGCCTCGGTCGTACTCGAGCGATCGGAGAATCCTTTCCTCCGCGACTTCTACCATGAGAAACCCGGGGCGGCTTTCCAGACTCAGATGTTCTTCCTTTTGAGCCGCTATCGACAACTGTTGGAGTTGGCGCAGCGCGAGCTGTTTCGCCAGGTAACGGTCAGTGACTTCATCTTCGCAAAGGATAAGATCTTCGCCTACCTCAACCTCGACGACACCGAGCTGATGTTGTACGAGAAAATCTATCGGGTCTTGGAAGGAGAAGTGCCCCAACCCGAGCTGGTCATCTACCTCCAGGCACCAGCGGAGGTCTTACTCAAACGCCTCAAGGCTAGACCCCGACGCGCCGAGCCCGGCCCGGGGGAGGCCTATCTGCGAGAGTTGGTGAAGGCTTATGACTATTTCTTTTTCCACTACTCGGCGACGCCGCTTCTGGTTGTCAACACCGCCGAGGTGGACTTCTCCCACCCCGCAACCGCGCTGGACGATCTCATTCACGAAATGCAGTCCCTGAGCGGAGGAACTCGCTTCTACATGCCTGGCCGGACACGATAGGGCTGGGCCCGAATACCCGTGAAATTCAATCGATTGGGGGCCGCTTCCTAAAACCCCTGTCGCTCCGCGCACACCTCTTGCCGCTCCCTCACGAACGTGGTAGACTTGGTTATTATTTCTCTCATTTCAGACCCTAGTCTTAGTTAGGCCAGAGCCGGCAACCGCAATAAGGCTGCTCGTGACAGGGGCAATTTCGCCCATTGCCGAGCCAATCATTGCAGCAGCAGATCTAACGTGGAGGTTCCTATGACCACCCAAGCCGAGTCGAGTCCTACCACTGGCGGACGCAAGAACCGCCGCAGACAACTCATCGTCGACAAGTCGTTCCAATACCGGTTGATCGGGCTCCTGCTGGCCATCTGGACGGCCAATTCCCTGTTCTTCTCGATCATCCTCTACTACTTCTATCAGGGGCACATCCTGCGGTTCTACCATCTCGTTCCTCGGACGGGCATGGTGCCTTTGCTCTCCGCCCCGATGCTGTTCTCGGTGGCCATCGGGTTCATCCTGCTCTTCGGGATGGTGCTGGTAGGAATCATCGGGATCTACCTCAGCAACCAGATAGCCGGGCCTCTGTACCGGGTCAAGCTGAGCCTCACCCGCGTCACCGAAGGCGACGTCAACTTCGAGATTCGCTTCCGAGACCGGGATTTCTTGGAGGACTTTCCCGGCTACTTCAACGGGATGCTCGAATCACTGAAGAAACAGGGTGGCAACGACGTCGAGACGCTGAAGGCCATCGAAGAGAGTCTGTCGGACCCCCAAAAGTCGCGAGCCCTCATCCGAGAGCTCCGCGAGCGGAAACAATCCCAATTGGGTTTGCCCGCCGAGAAAGCCGATCGGGTACCGGTGGCGATTCACTAGCTCCGCGGCCGGACGACCTCCATAAACTGACCGGGGCCCCCGGCCCTTCCCGCGGCTGGGCTTGCTGCTAGAAGTCTATTTGATCCAGGGCTTTGACGGCGAGCATCCCGTCTCTTATACTAGCTTCATCCGAGGAACGCATGGCTAAAGACAAAGACGATAGCCCCCTTTCCTCGAATGTTCCCCGCGAGCTCGAGGTCGGTCGCGGTGAGGTCCGCCAGAAGTTCCGGCAGGATATCCCCAAGGGACAAGGCGATCTGCTCACCTCCAAAGACTTGTTTGGCGAGATTATCGACGAGTTGGGAGACGACGGAAGGGCCGTATCGCGGGAAGGGGCGGCTTCGCCATCGCCGATGCGCGCCGATACCGTCTCGATGAAGGCCGAGGCAGACGGGGAGAAGGTCTACTCCATCGTCGATCTTGCCTATTCCACGCTTCTCCACGATTCCAAGCTCAACCGCCAGGTCGAGACCGGCGGCGCCGCCCCCGAGACAGAGCCCGCGAAAGCCGATTCCGCTTATGGCCAGTATCTGCTTCTCGACCGAATTGCCACCGGGGGCATGGCGGAGGTCTTCCGGGCCAAGCGCCGGGGGGTGGAAGGTTTCGAAAAGACGGTTGCAGTGAAACGTATCCTCCCCCATCTGTCGGACAACAAAGAGTTCGTCGAGATGTTCATCAACGAAGCCAAGATGGTCGCCGGACTCTCCCATCCCAATATCGTCCAGATCTTCGATCTGGGGAAGATCGAGAACACGTATTACATAGCTATGGAGTACATCGAGGGGATGGATCTGCGAGCGATTCTGGCGCGTCTCCGAGGCAAAGAGACGATTTTGAACGTCGACCTATCCGCGTTGATCGCGACCAGGGTTGCCAGCGCGCTCGAGTACGCTCACCGGCACCGTGACGCGTCGGGAAAACCGCTGCAGATCGTACATCGCGACGTGAGCCCTCCTAATATCCTCATTTCTCGCGAGGGAGAAGTGAAGCTCGTCGATTTCGGCATTGCCAAGGCCGCCATCAAGGCCCACTCCACGGACAGCGGCTCTTTGCGAGGCAAGCTTCTCTATATGTCGCCCGAGCAAGCCTGGGGCAGATCCCTGGACAAGCGGTCGGATATTTTCTCCCTGGGGGTGGTGTTGTTCGAGATACTGGCCGGCCGCAGCTTGTTCATGAGCACATCGGAGATGAGCATCCTGGAGAGAGTGAGGGAAGCCCACTTTCTCACTCCCTCGTCTTTTAACCCCGCCATCCCCATCGAGCTGGAAGCCGTGGTCGCCAAGTCGCTGAAGAAAGAGCCGGACGACCGCTATCAGGACGCTTCGGAGATGCTGCGCGACCTGGATGCATATCTTCGACGCCGGCCGGCGGTGGGAGCTGCGGAGCTCGCAGGATCGGTGGAAAGGCTCTTCGCTCCCGGAGCTGGCGAGGAATCGAAATGGAAGACCAACCCCGGTACCGTCGCCTGAGAAGGACACCGGAGTTCGGAAGACGCTCAGCGGTGATGGAGTCAAGCAGGAAAATGCCTCTTAGCGAAGAAGCGGATCGCACCTACCGCCGAACTCTAGAAGTTGCCCAGCGCCAGCTCGAAGAGATCGACGAGCAGATCGAACGGGAGCTCGCCATGGTGAGAGAGCGTTTGGCCGATCTTCAGGAGAAGCGGAGGGCAGCGCTCCAGATGTACGACGCGGCCTGCACGATGCTGGGTATCGAGAGCGAGCCAAGAAGCGACGAAGAGGGCTCGGACGCGGAGCCTCCCATCTAGATTGACGGCGACAAGGGGACTTGCTAGGATCCGCCACCCCTATCATGAGCTGGTTCAAGAAAGAAAAAACACCGCTGGCGCCGGCGGAAAAAAAGAGCCGGATGCCGGAGGGTTTGTGGAGCAAGTGTCAGGGGTGTTCGGAAATCCTCTACAAGAAGGAGGTTATACGTAACTCCAACGTCTGTCCCAAGTGCAACTACCACTTTGGACTTTCTGCCACCGAACGATTGACGATGCTTCTGGACGGGGGCTCCTACCAGGAGATCGATTCTCGACTGCGATCCACGGATCCACTTCACTTCAAGGACACAAAGCGGTATCGGGATCGACTCGACCGCAGCAGGCAGCAAACGGGACTGGATGACGCCATCATCACCGTGCGGGGTACCATCTCCGGCGTCCCGGTCATTGTGGCGGTCATGGAGTACGACTTCATTGGCGGAAGCATGGGGGTGGTCGTGGGCGAGAAGATTACCCGTGCCATCGAGAGAGCCCTGGAGGAACGCACGGCGCTCATCATCGTTTCCCGCTCGGGAGGAGCCAGGATGCAAGAGGGGGCGCTCTCCTTGATGCAAATGGCCAAGATCTGCGCCGCCCTCGCCCGCCTCGACGAAGCCGCGGTGCCCTACGTTTCCATTCTGACCGATCCCACCACCGGAGGCGTCACCGCGAGCTTCGCCATGTTGGGTGACCTGAATATCGCCGAGCCGAAGGCGCTCATTGGCTTCGCCGGGCCTCGGGTGATTGAGCAGACGATCCGTCAGCCGGTGCCACCCGGCTCGCAACGCTCCGAGCATCTCATGGAACATGGGATGTTGGATCTCATCACCGAGCGCCGGCAGATGAAGGAGATACTGGGCAAAATTTTGCACTTCTTCACCGATAACCTCGCGGCCGAACCCCCTGCCTTGTCGGAAGAATATCTTCCCTAAGAAAAGCCTTACCCGTATGGACTATGCCGCGGCAGTGGCCTATCTAACCGGCCACGAACGCTTGGGAATCAAGTTTGGGCTAGAGAACATCGGCCGTCTGGTCGAAGCGTTGGAACATCCCGAGCACGACTGGCGCTCGATCCTGGTCGCGGGAACGAACGGTAAGGGCTCAACGGCCGCTCTGCTCGAGTCGATTCTGCGCGCCGCCGGTCATCGCACCGGCCGCTACACCTCTCCCCACTTACTCCGTCTGGAGGAGCGGATCATGGCGGAAGGCAAGTCCATCTCTCCCGAAGAGCTGGCGGCGGTAGTCGAAAAAGTGAGAAGAGTCACCGCCGAGCTGCGGCAAACGAAAAAACTCCTCACCGAGCCCACTTTCTTCGAGCTCACCACCGCCTGTGCGTTCGAGTTCTTCCGTCGGAAGAGGATCCAGGTAGCGGTGATCGAGGTGGGAATGGGGGGACGCTGGGACGCAACCAATGTCGTCCCTGCTTCTTTGACTGCGGTGACCAACATTGGTTTCGACCATGAAAGGTTTCTGGGTCGGACACTCGCCGCCATCGCCGCCGAGAAAGCCGCGACCATCAAACCTGGCCGGCCGGTAGTGACTTCGGTCCGCGAGCCGGAGCCGCTCGCTGTCATTCGCTCGGAAGCCGCCCGCCACGGGTCTCCGCTGTTCGAGGTTCCAAGGGATGTTCGAGCTCGGTCGAAGGAGGCGGGTGGCGGTCAATGGGTCCGCCTGGAAACGCCCGAGGCGGTTTATCCCGAGCTCTTCCTACCTTTGGTCGGTGCGCACCAGGTGGAGAACTTGTCTCTAGCGGTCCGCATGGCGGAGCTGATGAGCCACCTGGGTTTGGAAACGACCCGGGAGGCGGTCCGATCGGGAGTTCGGTCGGTGGTTTGGGAAGGGCGGCTGGAGAGAATCGAGGGCGCGCCCGCGCTCACCATCGATGCGGCCCACAATCCCATGGGAGCCGCCGCCTTGGCTCGATACCTCGAGGCTCATCCCCACCCGCATCGGGTCTTGCTCTATGGGGTCATGAGGGACAAGCAGTCAAGAAAAATGCTCGATCTCCTCCTCCCCCACGTCCGACACTTGATTGTCACCCGGCCACCTAGTCCCAGGGCGCAAGACCCGGAGAGCGTTGCCGGCCATGCCGCCCGCCAGGGGTTCTCTTCCCAAGCGGTGAGCTCGCCCGAGCTGGCACTGGCAAGCGCCCGCCGTCTGGCGGGGAAGACGGGAGAGATCGTGGTGGCCGGGTCGATCTTCTTGGCCGGAGAGGTGAAGCGCCTCTTGCTTCTAGAGAACGAGAACCGGCATTGAGAGAGTAAGGGTCCGTCTCGGTCCCCCCTTGGCTCCTGGCGGGCTCGTTCGAGGAGGTGTACAGTAACTCCGTGTCAGAACGCGTGTTGCTCCACCTTCGCGTCAACGGCGAGCCGGTTGAAGTCGCCGCACCCGTTCACAAGACCCTCCTGGAGGTTTTGCGGGAAGAGCTGCGGCTGACCGGCACCAAGCACGGCTGTGAGCTCGGCGAATGCGGTACCTGTACCGTGCTAGTGGACGGAGGCCCCGTCCTCTCGTGCTTGACGCTGCCGATCGAGCTCGAGGGGCGCGAGGTCGTGACGGTGGAAGGGATGTCGCACCAGAGTACGCCCCATCCTCTGCAGATCGCGTTCGCAGAAATCGGAGCGGCTCAGTGCGGTTACTGTACGCCAGGAATCCTTCTGGCGGCGAAGTCTTTCCTCGACCGGAATCCTCGACCGAGCCGTTTAGAGATACAGGAAGCACTGGCCGGGAATCTTTGCCGCTGCACCGGTTACCTTCAGATTCTGCAAGCGGTGGAGCTGGCGGCGGGGCGAATGTCCAAGGAGCTTGGGTCTCCCGGAGAGTAGGTGGCGGTGGCTACCAAGATCGGCGTCAAGCCAAGGGTGAAGGCGCCTTCCCCGCCGAAACCCGCAAGCGAACAGACGCTCCATATCATTGGCCAGCCCCTTCCCAAAGTGGATGCCATGGCGAAGGTGTGCGGTGAGACGGTCTTCGTCGATGACTTGTCGCTTCCCAGGATGCTCTACTGCAAGATCAAGAGAAGCCCCCACCCCCATGCACGCATCCTGAAAGTCGACACCACCGGCGCCCAACGACTTCCTGGCGTGGTGGCGACGCTGGTAGGCTGGGAGCTCCCCATACCCTTCGGAATCCTTCCCGTTTCCCAAGACGAGCACGCGCTGGCCATCGAGAAAGCGCGTTTCGTGGGAGATCCGGTGGCGGCGGTAGCGGCGGTGGACGAGGAAACCGCGGAGCTCGCTCTCCGACACATCGACGTGACGTACCAGGTGCTTCGACCGATCATGTCGATCGAGGAAGCCCTCGAGGAAGAGGAGGTGCGTGTCCACGATTATGGTCCGCGAGGCAACATTCACAAGACGGTATCTCTCCAGTTCGGAGATCTCGAGGAGGGATTTCGCGAGGCCGATCATGTTCGGGAGGACACTTTCTTCTTCGAAGGGAATACGCATCTTCCCATGGAACAGCACGCCGCGGTGGCTTCTTATGGAGCGGACGGGAAGATGACCCTCTGGTCCTCCACCCAGACCCCGCACTACGTCCATCGGGCCTTGGCGAAAGTGTTGGAGATGCCCGCTTCGCACATCCGAGTCATTGCCTGTCCGAATGGTGGCGGCTTCGGTGGAAAGAGCGATCCCTTCAATCATGAGATGGTGGTGGCCAAGCTCTCCATGAAGACCCGGCGCCCGGTGAAGGTCACCCTGACGCGCGAGGAGGTGTTCTATTGCCACCGCGGCCGGCACCCGGCGAAGATGTGGATCAAGACGGGAGTGAAACGAGACGGTGCCATTACCGCCATGCACTTCCGATCCTTCTTGGACGGAGGCGCCTACGGAAGCTACGGGGTGGCCAGCCTCTACTACAGCGGAGCGCTTCAGACGGTGACCTATCGTGTTCCACGGTACAGGTTCGAGGGTGTGCGCGTCTTCACCAATAAACCGCCCTGTGGCCCCAAGCGCGGGCACGGTACGCCCCAGCCCCGATTCGCCATCGAGTGTCACCTGGACAAAATCGCCGAAGAGCTCGGCATGGATCCCTTGGAGCTGCGCCTGCGGCATCTCGTCGAGCCTTTCTCCGTCACCGTGAATCAAATGCGGCTTCGCACGGTGGGATTGAAGGAGTGTCTGGAGAGAGTCGCTCGGCGCTCCGGCTTTCCAGAAAAGCATGGGCGTCTCCACCAGGGAGTGGGCATCGGGCTGGCGGCATCCGCCTATATCAGCGGCGCCGGTCTGCCTATCTACTGGAACGATCTTCCTCATAGCGGCGTGCAGCTGAAGCTGGACCGCGGCGGAGGGGTGACGGCGTTTTGTGGCTCCACCGATATCGGGCAGGGATCGGATTCGGTGCTCGCCTATGTGGTGGCGGAGGAGCTGGGCGTCGAGGTCTCCGACATCCGCGTGGTGACCGCCGACACCGATCTGACGCCGGTGGATCTGGGCAGTTACTCCAGCCGGGTCACCCTGATGATGGGAAACGCCGCCATCGAGGCGGCGCGACGCTTGAAGCCGCTGATTCTGAACGAGGTGTCTCGGGAGATCGGCGTTCCGGCGGAGCGGCTCCGCATGGCCCATCGTCGGGTCTTCGACGCGCGCCATCCGGACAAGGGCATGAGCTTCAGCGAGGCGGTGGTGCTGACCGAGGCGAAGCATGGCACGCTGGGGTCGACCGGGAGCTACAGGCCCCCTCCCTCTCCCGCCCGTTACAAGGGCTCGGGTGTGGGTCCCAGCCCGACCTATAGCTATTCCGCCTGCGTGGTCGAGCTCCAGGTGGATCGCGACACCGGGCGGATCACCATCGACAAGATCTGGATAGCCCACGACCTGGGCAAGGCTATCAACCCGCTTCTCGCCATCGGACAAATCGAGGGCAGCGTCTACATGGGACTGGGCGAGGCTCTCATGGAAGAGCAGGTCTTCCGCCTGGGTGCCCACAAGTCTCCCTCCCTGCTCGAGTACAAGAGCCCTACGTTCTTAGAAATGCCACCGGTCGAGGCGATCCTTGTCGAAACGCTCGATCCGGAGGGACCCTACGGGGCCAAAGAGTGCGGTCAAGGACCGCTGCTACCGGTCATACCCGCTCTGGTCAATGCCATCTACGATGCGATCGGCGTGCGAATCGATGAAGTGCCGGTGACGCCTGCCAAGATCCTTCAGGCCCTGGAGGGTCGTCTGCGCGCCCCTGAAGTGCCGAGCTTCACGTTTCCCGAGCCGCTCAGGGTGCCTCCCTTGTCTCCCATCGAGGGAGCGACGATATGATGCGCCTCCCTCCCTTTCGCTACCTCGCTCCGAGGAGACCGGAGGAGGCGGCGCGCATGCTGGCCGACCATGGTCCGGAGGCCATGCCGGTGGCCGGCGGCACCGATCTCTACCCGAACATGAAGCGACGACAATTCGAACCGCGGGTCCTGGTCGGACTGCGGGCGCTCGCGGGCGTGCGGGCATTGTCCGGAAGTCCGCAAAGCGGCGTCGAGATCGGGGGACTCCTAACTCTCACCGAGCTCACGGAGGCTAACCTACTGCGATCCGCCTACCCCGCTATCGCCCGAGCGGCCGGGCTGGTGAGCTCCCCGATCCTGCGGAATATGGGAACCATCGGTGGCAACCTCTGTATCGACACTCGATGCAACTATTACAACCAGAGCTTCGAGTGGCGCGAGGCGATCCATTTCTGCATGAAGAAGGATGGCGAGACGTGCTGGGTGGCTCCGGGCGGTAGCCGATGCTGGGCCATCAGCTCGTCCGACACGGCGCCGGTTTTCATGGCCCTCGAGGCCGAGGTGACTTTGGTCGGTCCGGAGGGCGAGCGCCGGATTCCGGTCAGGGATCTCTACAAGACAGACGGAATCGACTACCTGGCCAAACGGCACGACGAGATCCTCACCAAGATCCACGTTCCGCCGACCGATGGGATTCGCGCCACCTACCTGAAGCTCCGGCGGCGGGGAAGCATCGACTTCCCCATCTTGGGAGTGGCCGCCTCGCTCCGCATGGCATCCAACCGAACCGTGGAGAAGGCTCACATCGTCTTGACCGCCGTGGAATCGGCTCCGGTGGAGGCCAAAGAGGCGGAACGGATGCTGGTCGGCCAAGAACTCACTGGCGAAGTTATTCGAGCGGCGGCGGACGCGGCTTACCGTCCGGCCCGGCCCCTCGACAATACCGACCTGACCCATGCGTACCGCAAGAAGATGGCACGGATCTTCGTGGCTCGTGCTTTGGAGGAGCTCTCCATGGGCGCGGGGAGCCAGGAATGAACGCTGCCGCTTCGCACGACCCTGGACCTCAACACCAGACTCTTTCCCAATGCCCTCAACTCGGCGGTAAGCTTCCCAGGCCAAAGTCAGCGAGGCAGGGCCACAGGGTCGGACCGGGGGTGGTGGCAGTGTGGTTCTTCGTGTTAGACTATGAGCTGGCCGTGGGTGTCATTCCCAGCTCACTCCGTGACACCTAGTATCTGTCAACACAACTAGCCAGGGATTGTATCCAGGGGTCCAAGAGTTTGAAAAGCGCGGTCGCGAAGCTGCTTCGGTGAATTTAGCGGCTAGAGGTCTCCGACCTAGGGAAGCTCCGCGACCCGGTGGGCTCCGGTATGTAGAGGGGTAACGTTTGGGTATGCAGAAAGCAAATCTAAGTGAAGTAGGTCCGCGCTCCGAGATCCGCAGGTTTCCGTCCGGCCGTCACAGCATCTCATGGCTGCACACTTTGCCTTTCCTGGGCGTCCACCTCATGGTCCTCGGCGTCATCTGGGTCGGTTGGAGTCCCGTCGCGCTTGGCGTCGCACTCGCAGCGTTTTGGTTGAGGATGTTCGCGATCACCGGTTTCTATCATCGCTACCTTTCCCATCGCACCTACAAGACGTCGCGGTGGTTCCAGTTCGTTTTCGCGTTGCTGGGAAACGCGGCCACCCAAAAGGGACCCCTGTGGTGGGCCTCTCATCATCGCATCCACCACCTGTACTCCGATGAGGAAAACGACGTGCATTCTCCCGTGCAGCAGGGCTTCTTATACAGTCACGTAGGCTGGATCTTTGCGCGTGAGAACGGCCATACCAAGACACGGTTGGTTCCGGATCTCGCCAAGTTTCCCGAGCTGCGGTTCTTGGATCGATTCGACATGCTGGTTCCCGTGTTGCTGGGGACGGCGATGTTCGGTCTGGGCGTGTTATTGGAGAGGGTGGCTCCGGGGCTCGGGACCAATGGGATGCAGATGTTGATCTGGGGCTACTTCCTGTCCACCGTCGCCCTGGCGCACGGTACCTTCACCATCAATTCGCTGTCGCACCAGTTTGGTCGGCAGCGTTTCCAGACCTCGGACACCAGCCGGAACAATTGGCTACTGGCCTTGCTTACCATGGGCGAAGGCTGGCACAACAATCACCATCACTTTCCGACCGCAACACGCCAAGGGTTCTACTGGTGGGAGATCGATCTTACCTACTATGGACTCTTCTTGTTGTCCAAGTTGGGTCTGATTTGGGATCTCAAGCCCGTCCCTCAGCACGTCTTGAAGAGCGGAAGATCCTCAGAGCGAGTCGCCGCCTAGCGCCGCCAAGCTCTACTTCTTGACCGCGGCGACGGCAGAAGGGTTCCGTCCCAGGCGAACGTACTTTCTCTCGAAGTTGGACCCCACTAGCTCGTCATGTGCCGCGGTGGCCGGGCGCCGGTATGGACTCGGAACCAGAGAAGACGAGCCAATGACCGCGGCGATTTGGGCGAAGTATTCCGGGTGATCGGTCACGACCTGTAGACGTCCGCCTGGAGTCAGCGTGCGTTCTACTTCTCGGATGAACTGCGGTTGGATCAGACGTCGCTTGTGGTGGCGCTTCTTGGGCCAGGGGTCCGGGAAGTGAACGTAGATAGCGGCGAGGGTGGCATCGGGCACGAATTCTCTTAAGAAGTACCCCGCGTCGATCAAGATCACGCGGACGTTCCCGCACCCGCGGCGACGGAGCCGGTCGCTAGCGAACCGCCAGTAGCGCCGGGCCCGCTCAATGCCAATGAAGTTCACGTCTGGACGGCTCTGCGCCTCCTCGCCGAGGAAGGTACCCCTGCCAGTTCCAATTTCCATCTCCAGGGGCCGGTCGTTCCCGAACAAGACGCGGCCGGTCACGGGTTTCGGGAGGGTGCGAACCTCGAGACCGATCGGTTCGACGGTCCCGGTGTAGCTCTGTCTTAGACTTGCTCGCTGTCGCGGCACGGCAGCCTCGTCACGGAGCTCGGGGCGAGGGATGGTTGCTGGGAACTAGAGGGAGACGATCCCACGCTTGATGGCGTACTGGATCAGCTGGGCGGTGGTCTCGAGGCCGAGTCTCTCCATGAGATCATATTTGTGGGACTCGACGGTTCGGTTGGAGACGTTCAGCGCCGAGGCAATCTCCTTCATGGTATGCCCTTCCGCGACCAGCTGCAGCACTTCGCGCTGCCGCGCGGTGAGCTTCTCGGAGCTGCGGCTGGGATCGGCGCCGGCTCTCATGAAGGATTCCCAGACCTCCTGCTGAAGGACCGGTGTCACGTAGACCCTTCCCTGCAGTACGGTGTGGATGGCCGTTATGAGCTCTTCTCCCGCCGACTGTTTGAGGAGATAGCCCGAGGCGCCGGCGCGGAACGCTTCCGTTGCCAGATCGGCGTCTCGGTGCATCGTCAGGAAGACCACCTTGGTGCGAGCGGTCTTCTTCTTGAGCAGTCGCACCGCGTCCAGGCCGTTTAAGGATGGCATGGTGATATCGGCGACGATAACGTCGGGTCGAAGCTTCTCGGCCGCTACCAGCATGGCGCGCCCGTCCTGGACGGTACCCACCAGCTCGAACTCAGGCTCCAAGATGCTTTTCAAACCCTCGGTAACAATGGTGTGATCGTCAGCCAGGAGTACGCGGGCACGCATCACACCTCTCCTTTCGTGGGGACGAGCACCTGCAACTCGGTCCCCTTTCCGGGGCCTGACTCCAAGAGGAAGGTGCCGCCCACTAGGCGCACCCTCTCCTGCATGCTGACCAGTCCGAGGCCTTTGCTAGCCCGCCTCCGTGCGACGTCGAACCCCACGCCGCCGTCGGAGATCAAGAGCCGGAGGCCCTGGTGCGTTTCGCTGAGCCTCACCCGGGCCTCACTCGCCCCGGAGTGCTTCCGCACGTTCTGAAGGGACTCCTGGGTGACTCGATAGAGGCACAGCGCCACGTCGGGTCGAACGGGCTCGACATCCTCAGGAACACTTATCTGAACCGAGATGCCGGAGTTCTTGCTGAATTCCGTGCAGTAGGACTTCAAGGCGGCTACCAAACCCACGTGCTCCATGGTGTCGGGATGGAGGCGGTGGGACAGGCGGCGCACGTCGTCGGTTAGCTCCCCGGTGCGCCTCTGGAGATCCGTGATCTGACCATGAACGGCGTCCATCGGGTTGAGTTGCATTTTCATTTTGCTGAGTGTGATGGCGAGTGCCGCCAATTTCTGGTTCACGTCATCGTGCAGCTCGCGCGCCACGCGCTTGCGTTCCTCTTCCTGGGCGACGATGAGCTTGCCGGCGAGGTGCTGGATCTGGCGATGGCTGCGGCGAAGGGCCGCCGTGCTTCTGCGCAGAGCTTCTTCCGCCTGTTTGCGCTCCGTGACGTCGAACATGAATCCTCGAAGCTTGACCGGGACCCCATTCTCGCTCTCGACGCAGACGAGGTCGTGCAACCAAACGATCGAACCGGTGGAAGAGATCATGCGGTATTCGAACTCGTACTCGCTGGACGACAGGGCGGATGTCTCGCAGAACTCGAGAGCCCTCGCCCGGTCCTCTTCGTGGATGTGAGCGGCCCAGAACGCTTCCTCATACCAACGCGCCAGTGGGTATCCGAGGATCTTCACGGCTTGGGGACCCACGTAAGTGAAACGCCAGGTCTTGGCATCCGCCTCCCAGGGAATGACGTTGGTCGACTCGACGAGCCGCCGCAAACGGTCCTCGCTCTTGGCCAGTGCTACCTCGGTGCGCTTGCGGGCGGCGATATCGTGCACCACGACGCTGATGCCGCGTACCGTTCCGTCCTCGCCGATCAGTGGGTAGAGGCTAGCCAGCCAGTCGCGTTCCACGCCGGGTTGTGCGGGAGTCGTCACCTTGAGGTCGACATTCACCAGCGGTGCGGCCGTCTCCAGGACCCCGCGCAGCAGGGGCTCCAGAGCCGGCGCCAGCGTCGGCAGGAGCTCCACCACCGTGCGACCGATATGGTCCAACACCGGCCTGCCGTGAATCTCGGCCAGACACTCGTTGATCCGCAGGTAGCGCAGATCGCGGCTCAACAGACAGAGGCCCACCGGAACGGTGTGGTATATGTGCTCGAGCTCCAGTACTTCGTCCCGGAGCGCTTCGTTCTTGGTGGGGCCCATGGCTATGTCCACATGAGGCCCTTCATTCTAGACTAAAGGGCCTGGGTGAGGTAGCGGGGGGACGATCTGGCGAGATAACACCTCCGAGCAGAACTCCTACCCTCAGTGCGCCGCCTCGGATCCCGGGGTTATCACGACGTCGTAGTGGACGCTTCATGTGACCTCCTTTTTCCTAACCGCGGCCAGGCGGTCGAGACCGGCCACCCGCGCATCTATTGGGTTGGGTGATCGGTGGCCCGGCGCTCACTCGCTCACTTTGGGTGGTTTGTGTCTCCGCCACGGCAATCGTACTATTTGGTCTTCTTGGTGGCAGAGACGGTGGCCGGGCCGGTCGATTCGTCAGAAAAATGGTGGGAGGAATGAGCGGGCGAGCCCAAGACGCATTGATTCGGCTTCTGCTGATTCCTCTCGCCGTTCTCGAGGTGACATGCCAGCTCATCGTGAAGGCTCCACAACACCCTCCCAACATCGTGGTCATTCTCATCGACACGCTCCGGCCCGATTATCTGGGCTTCTACGGGTACGAAAAGGAAATGGCGCCTTTCCTCGCCGAACTGGCGCGTAACTCGGTTGTGTTCGAGCGAGCCTTCTCCACGTCGTCTTGGACCGCTCCCAGCACTTCGTCCTTATTCACTTCACTCTATCCCAACCAGCACGGTGTCATCGAAGGGTTCCTGATGCATCGAGTCCGTTCCAAGAGGCAGGAGAGCGAGGGGAGGGAGACTATCGAGCTCAATCGACTGCCCTCGGAGGTGGCCACGCTGCCCGAAGAGTTCAAGTCGATGGGCTATGCCACTTATGGTCTAGCGACGAACGTCAATATCGGCGACGAGATGGGCTTCAGTCGTGGGTTCGATCGTTTCGAGCGTGAGGCGGAGGCGGACGCCAGCTTCGTTCTGGAACGGGTGAAAGAGTGGCGAGAAGAAATCCGGCAATCGAGTCCTTTCTTCCTTTACTTGCACTTGAACGACGTTCATCTGCCCTATCACAAGCATCTCCCGTACTACCAGGAGCAAAAAGGAAAGTTGAATGACCGCCGGGCCCGGTACCTCAGTGAATTGGCCTATGCGGACGAGCACATCCGGAAGATCTACGAGACTCTGGACCTGGGAAAGGACACGATTCTGGTGACCCTCTCCGACCACGGCGAAGAGTTCGAGGACCATGGCGGCTTGGCGCACCGAGCGAAGCTGTACGTCGAGCTCAATCGAGTCCTGATGATGTTTCACGCACCGTTCCTGGATCTCGATCCCGAGCGTGTTGCAATGAACGTGAGTCTCATCGATGTCTTGCCCACCCTGATGGAGCTGGCCGGTGGAGAGCGGATGGACGGCTGGGAAGGCGTGTCCCTGGTGCCGGTGCTGAGAGCGGGAGAGGAAACGGAAGATCTGGTCGAGACACTATGGAGACGTACGCTCTTTGCCCACCGCATCAACCGGGACGAGGCTCAAGGACCCCTGTGGGCGGCGATAGTCCGCCACTGGAAGCTCATCGAAGGGTCGGATGGCCGAAGAGAGCTCTACAATCACCGACGCGATCCGACCGAGAGGCGGGACCTCTATTCTCCCCATGCCGACGGGATACCGGTGAAGTTGGTCGAGGCGCTTGACGAGCTCAAAGAGCGTGGGCTGGCCGGGAAGCCGGACACGGTGGAGATCGAGGTGGATCCGGAGCTCGAAGAGACCCTGAGATCCTTGGGCTACGTGAA
>DATDRI010000364.1:0-1699 GCA_035291825.1 Vicinamibacteria bacterium
GAACGGGTCAAGCCCTCGGACTTCCACACCACGCACTGATCCCGTTTCGCTTCAGAGCATCGCCACCCCGCCGTCGAGCTGCAGCGTCTGGCCGGTAATGTAGGACGCGCGCGGCGAGGCGAGGAAGAGCACCGCCGCGGCATGAATGACGTCTTGGTCATCGACGGGAAAACGGTGCAGCATCATCCCCGTGGAGGTATCCCACACCCGAATCTCGTCCTTATCCGAGAGAGAACCCACCAGCATCCCGCCATCAACGGAGAGTGCCGCGGAGTTAACGAAACCATCTGCCCCGAACTCGCGCAACAGTTTGCCTGTTGCCACCTCCCACAATGCGATACCGTGTCTCCCGTTAGGGCCATCTTCGCCCGGTGGCCACCATCGTGCCGCCGGGAGAAAGGAGGAGTAAGGAAACATCGCCATCCAGTTCATGACGGGCCAATTCGCGTCTCGCCTGGATGTCCCAAAGGATCACGACATCGTTCCCGACAAACCGATCTCCGACCCGAGTCTTTGGGCGCCAGACACCGAGGGCAAACGTTCTGCCGTCAGGTGCGTATGACTCCCGCCTAACGTCGCCAGTGCCCGTGAGCGCGAGGTTCGACTGCGTCCTTGAGGTGAGAATCTCTCTGGACCTGACAATCCTCGTCCGCACGTCGTAATCGGCGAACGAGGCGCCGTCCGGGGAAAAGGCAAGCAGTCTCTCATATCTGGCATCGTGGTGGATGCGCCGCCTCCAGAGTAGTTGGCCCGTCGAGACATCCCAGAAAGCCAAGTCTCCGAAATCCCAGCGTTCGGTGCGCCGCGTGCGTATGCCCCAATAACTGAGCAGCCCCCGCCGTCAGGAGTGAAAGCCATGGCCATGAGGAAGCCCTTGGGGAGAGCGAGCGTGCGCGGCAGCCGTCCAGCTCGCATATCCCACAACCGGATCTCGTCATCATTGCCCACGATATCGAGGCCCTCGATCGTCTCAATGCTGACTCCGACAGCCATGAGGGAGCCGTCCGGCGATTCGCGCACCATTTCCAGTTTGCTCAAGCGGTAGGGAATCAGTGAAACGACGAACAAGGCCAGAGGAGCCAGCACCACAACCCCGAGGGCGATGGCGATGCCGAGCAGGACGCGGATCAGCAGCGGAGTGGGGCGCCGCACACTAGGTTGAAGAGAATCCCCGCCGGTCGTAGGTGTAGACCTTACCGTTGGCGCGCAGGCGCACCGGGTTGCGCCACAGCGAGTGCACGGCCTTGAGGAAGAGGGAGATGCGCTTCGGCTCCAGTTTCCGCTCCTCGTCCTTGTGCACGAGGGTCAGGTCGCGGTGGTTGGCGCCCACCTCCACCTCTACGTGTGGCTGCCCTTTGAACTGCTTCTGCTCGATGAGCATGTCCCGCACGCGCTGCACGTCGTAGGACTTCTTCTTCTCCTTGGGGTCGTAGACGAAGATGTCCAGCCGGCGGATCATATCCTCGCTGAGCGCCTCCTGGATGAGCATCACGTCCTCGTAATACGTGCGCACCTCCAGGGCGGCGTCGAACCCGCGGCCGTCCTTGATCGCCTTGAAGAGGCTGTAGCCGATGGTGTAGGGGGCGGGACGGCTGGATAACTGTACGGAGATGGTGATCCATTCCCGGGGGTCGAGGATCTCCCGCAGGAGGTCGGCCTCCACGAAGGTGGCCCACCCTTCGTTGATGATGTGCGTGCG
>DATDRI010000365.1:0-9096 GCA_035291825.1 Vicinamibacteria bacterium
CCCGGCAGAGTGCCATGAGCGCGGACATCTGGCCAGATTTCCTGTTGTCGCCGACCTTTCAGGGGGCGAGCTAGGATTTGGAAAAAGGGAAAGGCGCTGGGATGCGCCCGGGGAAACCCCGGATAGAGGAATCTGCTCCTAGCGGTCGTTCCCAGGCTTAACTGAGAAGAAGGAACTGTCGCTACACCGCTTGCAGCGCATAGGTGGCCAGTCCAATGGCCACCACGCGATCGTTTCCTTCCACGACCTCCAACCGGCAGGTCGCCAGAGTCCGCCCTTTGCGCACCACCTCGCCGATGGCCAGAAGATCGCCCTGGACACTCGCCAGTAGGCTCATCTTGAACTCCACCGTCTTGACGGTCGAGCCAGGGGATACGGAGCCAACCGCGAAGTTGCCGGCGGTGTCGGCCAGGAGCCCGATCAACCCACCGTGAATGACCCCGTGTCCTTCCTCGAACTCCTTGCGGAAGGGTAAACGGACGCGGGCTACCCCATTCTCACAATACCCCAGCGTCATTCCCAAAGAACGGCTAATGGGGGCGGACTCGAACAGCTGTTTGAGCTTCTCGAGGTGGGCCGACCGCTCGTTGGTCTCCGGACCTCTCTGGGGTCGGAGTCCTTCCGGAAAAGGTACCGGAACCAGCTTCGGTGGGGGCGGAGGGCTCTTGGGTGCCGGTTTCACGGGTTTGACCGCTTTGAGATGCTTAGGACGGACACTCTTGGTAGGGGTTCGCCGCAGGGCCGAAGCGGACCTATTCTTCGTCTTATTACTGGATCTGGATCGACTCGATGCGACCCGCGCTTTCGTCTTTTTAAACACTCGCCTGCTTCCCAATCCAACCTCAGTACAGGTGGCCGGTACGCTCGGTACCGGTATAGTCAACGTAGACCACCTTGACTTCCGAATAGAAGTCAAGAGTGGTGGATCCCTGCTCTCGATCGCCGATTCCAGTGGCCTTGATGCCTCCGAACGGTACCTGTGCCTCACCACCGGTAGTAGGGGAGTTGATGTGGGTGATTCCTGTCTCAATGGCATCCACGAACCGGAACATCTTGGAAGCGTCATGGGTGAAGATGGACGATGTCAATCCGAAGGAGACCGAGTTTGCCACCTCGATGGCCTCGTCGAAGTCCTTCACACGTTGAACGGATAAGACCGGTCCGAAGATCTCTTCTTGGATGATCCGCATGCGGGAAGTGGTGCGATCGAAAATCGTCGGCTCCACGAAGTAACCGTTCTCCAGGCCGGGGCCGCTGGCCTTGCTCCCGCCGCATACCAGTTGAGCGCCTTCTTCGAGGCCGGTCCGGATATAGCCGAGAACCGAATCATATTGATGCTTGTCCACCAAAGGCCCGACGACGGTCTCGGGATCGTCGCTCCGACCCACCCGAAGGGTCTTGGCGTGTTCCACCAGCTTTTCCACGAACCGACTGGCGACTTGCTCGACGACCACCACCCGGCTGGTGGCGGTACACCTTTGCCCGGAAGAGCCAAAGGCCCCGCTCACCGTCGAGGCGACGGCCAGATCCAGATCGGCATCTTCCAGCACGACCAGCGGGTTCTTCCCGCCCATCTCGCACTGCACGCGGAGCCCTCGCCGGCTGCCCTGCTCGTAGAGCTTGACACCCACTGGATTGGACCCGGTGAAGGAGACGGCACGCACCGCGGCGTTCATGACGATCTCGTCCCCCACGTCGGCACCGGAGCCAATCACCATGTTCAATACCCCGGGTGGAATTCCGGCCTCCACGAAGATCTCGACCAGTCGGGTGGCGGTCTCCGGCGTCAGCGTCGCCGGTTTGAAAACCACCGTGTTGCCGGCTACCAGGGCGGGCGCGATTTTCCAGGCCGGAATGGCCACCGGGAAGTTCCAGGGCGTGATAGCTCCCACCACTCCGAGCGGCTGGCGGATGGTATAGATGAAATTGTTCGGAAGCTCGGAGGGGATGGTCTCCCCGCTCATTCGAGCCGCCTGACTTCCGTTGAACTCGAGCACGTTGATGGAGCGCTCGATTTCGCCGCCCGCCTCTGCCCGCGTCTTGCCTTCCTCGCGTGAGAGTAGAGCGGCCATCGCTTCCTTGTTCTGGCGAAGAATCTGACCCGCTCGGGACACTATCTTGCCGCGCACCGGCGCCGGCGTCGCCCGCCACGGGCGGAAGGCCCGCGCCGCGATTTCGATAGCTTGGCGGCACTCCTCGCGGGTCGACAGGACCACCTCACCGAGAACGTCCGTGGTATCGGAAGGATTCTGATTAGGGACCCTCTTCGTCCCCTTGGAGAGTACAAACGCTCCCCCGACGAAGTTTTTGTAGGCCTTCATTGTCTCCCGTGAGCTTTCGCTCTTCTGGGTTCTTCGACTACTCGCTCTGGACCCCTTCGAAGGGTGGAGATGAGCCGGTATCACTATTGAGGTCTACTCCCACCCGGCTCCCGGTCTGGTCTTAAGCGGTGAGTGAGCCGTATAAGCCCAGCAAATCGACATAGATGCCACGGCAGGCTAAACGGTAGTTTATCACAGGGATTGGTGGGCGCAATGGATTTCTTGGATGGTGGAGTAGGCTCCCCTCAACGCCGCTTTTCTATTGCTTGCCGGCTCGGCCCGAGGGTAAACTGCCCACCGGGGACCAAAACACCAAGCCTGTCAAGTCGTTGAAGGCAGAAGCCCTTCCAGTCGACTCACCAGAGAAAGGAATACTACTCTAAGACGTAGAAAAGACGAAAATATGTGCTTCGCACCCGAACGGCATATCGTGCGGCGCCGTGGGCGCCAGAGGCGCCAGCCTGGAGAAAGAACCTATGGAGCAGCAAGAGATCGTTTACGACGTCGCGGTGATCGGCAGCGGCCCGGGCGGCTACGTGGCCGCGATCCGAGCCGGGCAGCTGGGTCTCAAAACGGTCGTGGTGGAAAAGGACAAGGCATTGGGGGGTACCTGCCTGCACGTGGGTTGCATCCCCACCAAGGCGTTGCTCTATACGGCGGAGCTCCTCGACAAGCTCAAGCACGCACGCGAGCTCGGCATCGTGGTGGAAGGTGTACGCCTCGATTGGCCCACTCTGCAGAAACGCAAGGAGCGTGTGGTTCGCCGGCTGGCGGCGGGCATCGATTTCCTCTTCAAGAAGAACAACGTCGAGACGATGCGCGGGTTCGGTTCCATCCTTGCCCCCGGGAAGGTCGAGGTCAAAGGAGACGACGGCGTCAAGACGGTGCTTGCCAGTAACATCATCGTTGCCACCGGATCGGTGCCGCGCAGCATCCCGGGAGTCGAGATCGACGGACGTCTCGTCTTGGCGAACGACCAGATTCTATCCCTGCCCGCGCCGCCCGGTTCGCTAGTCATCATCGGCGCCGGCGCGGTGGGAGTGGAGTTTGCCTCCATGTTCGCCAGTTTCGGCACCAAGGTCACACTCATCGAGATGTTGCCGCGACTGCTGCCGGTGGAAGATGAAGAGGTATCCGAGGCTCTGGACAAGGCTTTCAAGAAGAGGGGCATTGAAACGCTCACCGCGACTCGGGTTGAGGAGGTCAAGAGGGAGGAAGATGCGGTGACCGTTACCTTCACCACGCCGGATGGCGAGACGGGAGTGCGCACCGCCGAAAAACTGCTCATGGCAGTGGGTCGCAAGCCCCGAACGCAGGGGATCGGTCTGGAGCGGGTGGGGATCCAAACGGAAAAGGACTTTGTCCCCGTCAATGGTTTCATGGAGACCTCGGCGCCCAACGTGTTTGCCATTGGGGACATCGTTCCCTCTCAGCAGCTGGCCCATGTAGGCTCGGCGGAAGGGATCCTGGCGGTGGAGAGGATCGCCGGCCTGGAAGTCATGCCCATCAACTACCAGCACATGCCCAGCTGTACATACTGCTCTCCGGAAGTGGCGAGTGTGGGAATCACCGAGGTTACCGCGAAGGAAAAAGGATACGAGGTAAGGGTCGGTCGTTTCCCCTTCAGTGCCAACAGCAAGGCCAGCATTTTGGATGAACGCGAAGGCTTCGTAAAAGTGGTCAGCGAGGGGAAGTACGACGAGCTGCTCGGAGTCCACATCATCGGACCTCACGCCACCGATCTCATCGCCGAGGCGGTGGTGGCCCTCGAGCACGAAGCCACCGTTCAATCGCTCATGCGAACGGTTCACGCACACCCGACCCTGTCGGAGTCCGTCATGGAAGCTGCCCACGCGGCGGAGGGAAAAGCGATCCATGTCTGAGCTCTGTCTGCGGGTCGATTTGGGACGTCGCGACTACCGAGAGGTCTGGGAGTTGCAGCGCGGGCTGGTCAAGCTGCGTCAGGCCCGCGTTGTTCCCGACGTTTTGCTGCTCGTCGAGCACCCGCCCACCTACACACTGGGTCGGGCAGCAAAGAGGGAGCATCTGCTGGCGACGGAGGACGAACTGGAGCGGCTGGGAGCGAGTGTGGTTCAGTGCGATCGAGGCGGTGACGTCACCTTCCACGGTGAAGGCCAGATCGTTGGCTACCCGATCCTGGACCTGCTGCAGATGCAACCAGATGTCCACCTTTATCTCCGGCGGCTGGAAGAGATGTTGATCCGCACGCTGGCCCGGTTCGGCATCGAGGCTCACCGCGAGCCGCATTTGACCGGTGTTTGGCACGGGCAGGGAAAGCTGGCGGCGATGGGAGTCCGGGTGGCGCGATGGGTCACTTCCCACGGGTTCGCTCTCAACGTGTCCACCGACCTCGGCTACTTCAAACGCATTGTGCCGTGTGGTATCGTCGGCCGGGAAGTGGCCTCCATGGAAAGTGTGGTGGGAAGCCCGATTCCATTAGGGACGGTAGCGAATGCTCTGTCTTTGGAGTTCGGACGCGTCTTCGAAAGGGTGATGCTCACCCGATCCATTGAAAGCCTACTCCAGGAATCTCATGTCGAGATTTGGAAAGCACCAGCTTCATGAGCTTTACTACTACCTGAAGCTCACTCGTAGCCTCGAGGAAGAGCTGGCTCGACTATTCCGGGCGGGAAAGCTGTCCGGCGCACTTCCCATCAGTACCGGCCAGGAAGCGCTCAGTTTGGGAGCGACTTACCCACTGCGAGCCCAGGACGTCCTCGCCTCCGCCGTTCCCTGCAACACCGCTTTGTTAGCCCGGGGAGTCACCCCGTTCGAGATCTTGACCCATTTCATGGCCCGGCGAGGGAGTCCCTCGGGTGGGCGCGACGGATCCATCCAATTCTGCGACCTGAAGCGCGGCCTGGTGGCCCCCACCGAGCACCCGGCGGCACACGTCGCGGTCATGGCGGGCGTTGCCTTCGCCGCCAAAGTCCAAAGAAAGGATTGGGTGGCTCTGGCGCTGGTCGACGAAAGAGCCCTGGCCACCGGCGATTTCCACGAGGGTCTGAACTTCGCCTCCGTTCACCAGCTCCCCTTGGTGGTGGTTATCGAGAAAAAACCCCTGGATCCGGCTGCCGCGGCATACGTTGCACCGGCCGGGCAGAATCATTACGAGCGTCTCAAGGCCTACGGATTGCCGACGGTCATGGTGGATGGAAACGACGTGCTTCAGGTGTTGCAGGTCGTCGAGGCGGCGCTGGAGAGAGCGCGGATTGGCAAGGGGCCGTCGGTGATCGAAGCGCGGACGGCGGGACGGACTCGTTTCAGCATGCGCGAAGATATCCTGGCCGTTTGGCCCGCTTCGGCCCAACGGTTCCCGGAGGCGGGTGCCGATGAACCGGGCGAGGGCCAGCGAAAGCTCGCCTTTGAGGATCGAGAGCTGAACGATCCCGTCGACCAGTTCGAAGCCTTTCTCATCGAACATGCCCAGATGCGGCCCGCCGAGCAGAAAGAGATTCTCGCCCGGGTCACCAAGCTCATCGCTGAAGACGTACGCCGCGCGGAAGAGGAGCCGCCGCCGGCGAGCGAGTCCCCAACGACGGGGGTCTATGATCGAGGGTCGAATGTTCCTGTCAGGCTCGCGGAATGAATCATGGCTGAGATCACCTACCTGGAAGCGATTCGTGAAGCCATGTGGGAGGAGATGGAGCGGGACCCGCGCGTGCTCCTCTTGGGAGAGGACATCGGAGTCTATGGGGGTGCTTTCAAGGTCACCCAAGGCTTCCTGGAGAGATTTGGTCGAGAGCGGGTGATCGACACACCCATCAGTGAAGAAGGCTTTACGGGAGTGGCCATCGGAGCCGCCTACATGGGGCTCCGGCCGATCGTGGAGTTTCAATTCATCGACTTCATCGCCAACGCGTTCAACATGATTACCAACTTCGCGGCCAAGAGTCGTTATCGTTGGGGGGTGGGCGTACCGCTGGTGTTGCGAGGACCGACGGGAGGCGGCGTGCGTGCCGGACCCTTCCACTCTCAAAACCCCGAGATGCATTTCGTGCACACTCCGGGAATCAAGGTCGTGGTTCCGGCCACTGTGCATGATGCCAAGGGATTGATGAAGGCTGCCATAAGAGACGAGGATCCCGTCTTGTACTTGGAGCACAAGTACCTCTACCGGCGCATCAAGGAAGAGCTTCCCCGGGAAGACTTCGTCGTTCCACTCGGACAAGCGATCGTCAGACGGACGGGAAGCGACATCGTCCTCATCACCTACGGAGCGATGCTGTACGTGGCGCTGGAGGCGGCCTCCTCCCTGGAGCGGGAAGGAATCGATCTGGAGGTGATCGATCTGCGAAGCCTGGTGCCTCTCGACCGGGAAACGATCTTAGCGTCGGTACGGCGGGTCAACAAAGTCATGATCCTCCACGAGGACACTCGCACCGGAGGTATGGCCGGCGAGATATCGGCCCTTATTAACGAGGAGGCCTTCGAGGATCTGGACGGTCCGATACTGAGGATTACGGCGCCCGACACACCCGTGCCCTACAGTGCCGAGCTAGAGGATGCCTTCATTCCTCAGGTGGCTGACGTGATAGACGCGGCTCGTAGACTGGCCGCTTATTAGTCGAAGCGGGGGTTGGAAAGATGGGAACACCGATCATCATGCCTCAAATGGGTGAGAGCATCGCGGAGGGAACCATCACCAAGTGGTACAAGAAGCAGGGCGATCGAGTGGAGCGCGACGAGCTCCTCTTCGAGATCTCGACGGACAAAGTCGATACCGAGATCCCATCACCCGCTGCTGGGGTACTCGCCGAGATCAGGGTCGGGGAAGGCGAGACGGTGCCCATCAACACGGTGGTGGGCGTCATCGATGGCGAGGGAGCTGGCACTCCCTCTCAGTCGACGTCATCCTGGACCGAGAAACTACCCGCTGTCTCCCCGGAATCGACCGCCGCACCGAAAACGCCCGCCTCACCTTCCCGCCAGGCTCGACCCACCACGGCAGGCGGCCCGCCCCGGTCCTCACCCTTGGTACGCCGCATGGCGCGGGAGCGCAACATCGATCTTTCCACCGTGGAGGGAACCGCCGCGGGGGGCCGGATATCCAAGAAAGACATCCTGACGGTGTTGAACACTGCTGAAACGCCTACCGCAGTGGCACCTCCCCCTCGGGAAGCTGGAGCCGTTCCCGTTGAAACGCCTCCACCTGCACCCGCCCCTGCGCATGCCGGCCGGGTCCATTCCGAGCCGATGAGCGTGATGCGCCGCTCCATCGCCGAGCACATGATGCTTTCCCGCCGCACCTCCGCTCATGTCTCCACGGTCTGGGAGGCGGATATGGGCAGCGTGGAGAAAGTGCGCCGGGAGTATGGAGGTCGCTTCGAGAAGGAGGAAGGCGTCAAGCTCACCTATATGCCTTTCTTCGTCCGCGCCGTTCTTCACGGATTGAAGGCTTATCCGATTCTCAACTCTTCCGTCGATGGCAACAACATTGTTTACAAACGGGACCTCAACATCGGCATAGCGGTGGCGCTCGACCGGGGACTCATCGTTCCCGTCATACATCGGGCGGACGAGAAGAGTTTCCTCGGGTTGCAGCGCGTGGTTGACGATCTGGCCACGCGAGCGCGGGAAAAGAAGCTGAGGCCGGAAGACGTTCAGGGAGGGACCTTTACCATCACCAATCCGGGGCCCTACGGGGCTCTTTTTGGTACCCCGATCATCAACCAGCCTCAGGTAGCCATTCTCGGCGTGGGTGCCATCCACAAGCGCCCGGTGGTGGTGAACGATGCCATCGCCGTTCGTTCCATGATCTATCTGTCGCTCACCTTCGACCATCGCATCATCGACGGAGCGGTCGCCGACCAATTCATGGCCGAGGTGAGGAAACGCCTGGAGACCTGGGACGAGAGGATACTGTAGCGGAGTAAGCCGTTCTCGCCCGGAACACCGAGTGGGTAGAATGAACTCATGGTAGCGATCAAGTCACCTCGCCCGGAGTGGCTCAAGGTGAGGCTCCCGGGGGGCGAAAACTACAACCGGCTCAAGTCGGTGATGCGCGGGCTCGACCTTCACACCGTGTGCGAGGAAGCCCGTTGTCCCAATGTGGCGGAATGCTGGGGCCAGGGTACTGCCACCTTCATGATCCTGGGCGACGTCTGCACCCGGTCTTGCGGTTTTTGCGCGGTAGCGACCGGGTTGCCCACCAAGTTGGATCTCGCCGAGCCGGATCGAGTCGCCCGCGCCGTGAAGGCCATGAGATTGCAGCACGTGGTCATCACCTCGGTCAATCGAGACGAGCTTAGAGATGGCGGTGCGTTCCTCTTTGCACGCACCATCGAGGCGGTGAGGCACGAGAATCCCAGCGCGACCATCGAGGTGTTGATACCCGACTTCAAGGGCTCCCTGCCGGCACTCCAAAAAGTCCTCGCCGCCCGCCCGGAGATCCTGAACCACAACGTGGAGACCGTCCCCCGCCTCTATAAACGTGTTCGACCAGGCGCGAATTTCCGTCAATCGGTCGAGCTACTGAACCGAGGGAAGGCTCTCGCTCCGGAAATCATCAGCAAGACGGGGATCATGGTAGGGCTTGGGGAGAGCCACCAGGAGATGGTGGATGTCCTGAGGGAGCTGGTTGCGGCTCGGGTCGAGATTCTCACCATCGGCCAATACCTTCAACCCACCAAGAAGCACCTACCCGTGGAACGCTTCTATCATCCCGACGAGTTTCGAGAGCTGAAGCAAATCGCCCTCGCTGCCGGCTTCCGCCATGTGGAGGCCGGTCCTCTGGTGAGAAGCTCGTACCACG
>DATDRI010000366.1:0-2965 GCA_035291825.1 Vicinamibacteria bacterium
AATAAATCTGTCCCCCTTTTTCTCCATGGATAGTGCCGATTCAACCGGATACCGCGACATCGTAGACCTTTTCGTGGGTACTCCCCTGCGCGTCCAGCCATCCCCTGATGATCTTAGAATCTGTAGTACAATTTTGTAGTATGAGTAATCTGCCATGCCAACAAGCGTGCGGCTGGATGCGAAGACCGAGAAGCTTCTCGAGAGGCTGGCGAGCGATCGATCTCAGTCCAAGTCAGACGTGATTCGACAAGCCATTGAATCCCTTGCCAGCGAAGATGTTACCCTCACGGACAAGGGGACTCTCTACCACAGCATTTCCGATCTTCTCGGGTCGGTGCGCGGCGGGCCTTCGGACTTGTCCGAGATGACAGGCAAGAGATTCCGGAGGCTTTTGTCCAGACGAACCTCTCGCCGATGATGCTGGTAGATGCCGGGCCCCTGGTGGCGCTCATCCACGCAGGCGATCGCAACCACCTGCGTTGCAAGCTGGTGGCGTCCAGAATCCGTGCTCCCTTGCTCACGGTATCTTGGGGGCGGCGACGAGCTCGAGACCTGCCGGGATGCTTTACGCGATAGTGAGGGCCAGCGCTTCTTCTTCCACCCAATGTTCGAGCAAGCGTCGCACCCGGTAGGAATCCACCGCACAGCTCGCCTCGCACTCGGCCGGGGTCGCCCCCGACGACACCTTTTCCCAGAGCGCGTCGTGGAGCTCCTTGCTTTCATCCTCCAGGGGCGTCGACGGCTTGTCGGTAGGCTTCAGCTTGGCCTCCTCTGGAACCAGCGCCGCCGCCCGTCTCCACTCGTCATGGCGCCGAACACCTTCCAGGATCAGGTTCACCACATCCTGGGGCGGACCGAGAGGTGCGTGTGAGGATTCGATGTCCTGGCGAGTCGCGAAGGCGAACGTTCCGGGGAATGGTTTAACGAAAAGCTGATAGACGGCGTCCACTCCATTAAGGTTCCCCAAACGCGCGGCTCGCAGACGGCCCTCCTCGAACGCCAGCGTCGCCCGCACGGTGCTCTCGGCGGTCAGCAGGCTCAGGACGCCGGTGGGTGAGATCTGAGCCAGCATCTGGAGGACGGTCGGCAGACCGAAGAGCTCCAGGTCCCCGCTAAGGCCGGCGGGAGCCGTCTCACTGCGTGAGCGGAACGCGGCGAGCGCCTTGGAAGCGGCCTCCGCGAACTTCTCGCCGGGATACCGCTTGACGATGTCTTGGAACAATTCCCGCACCTCGGGGGCTGGCGTGCCGGCCAGCGCCTGGACGAGAGAGAGCCTCTTCTCGTCGTTCTTCTTTAGCTTCATTCCCAGCACCGAACGCGGCAGCTCTGCCTTCAGGGCGTCGACCACTCGCGCCAGCAGATCTTTTTGGTTGGAAAGGTCCTGATGGCCGGCGGCGATCAGTCGAGAAACGGTGCTCCCCAGCCGCGACTCCGCGTTCAGCCCGTGATCGACGAGGGCGCGCCAGGCTCGCGGCGTCCCGTAGCGGGCCAGAGCGGTGCACGTCCGGTCGAGGAGCGCTTCGATCTCCGCGGGCGGGTAGACGCGTGTCTCGGGTTTCAGGAGCATGTTCTCGAAGACCTGCAAGTAGGCAAGGAGCGTTCGCTCGGCGTCCTGGTGCTCGCTCTGGGCCAGGAATGCGATCGCCTGTTTGACCAAGGGAGGCGGGCTGGTCTTGCCGCAAGCCTGCATGACCAAATCGACCTCATAGCCGACGCTCACCTCTGCTGGGCGCGGGACGATTCGCAAGAGGTAGATGAGGTTCATTTGGAAGAACGGATCGACATCCCCGCCGGGCTGGACCGAGGCCCTCAGTAACTCGAGAGCCTTCGCCCGCCCGGCAGGACCGTGAACCTCGAGCAGTGTCAGGATTCCGTGTCGCCGCTCCCGAGTGGATTCGCCGTCCAAGGCTTCCAGCAGGCCCTCGGGCTGGAACGCGTTGAATAGATCGAGAACCTTCCGCAAAGCGGGTCGGGAGTCGACGCGCTCGGCCACCGTCTTGAGGCGTTCAAAGTCGAGCTTCTCGTGGCCCCTGCTCCGCAGGGGTGCCACAAACATCGGCTGAATTTTCCCGTCCGCTATCAGCTTCATGGCCAGCTCGCACATGGTGGAGGCTCTTCCCAGATGCCCCTGATTGAATTGCTCGATGGCGGTGTGTACGAGCTCTCGGAACCGCTTTCCTACCTCGCCCTCGTCTTCTCCCAACAGCACGATCTGACGCATCGCGTTCAGTTGCGTGCTCGCCACGCGAGGGCTCTCTCCACCATCCGGCGTCGGCAGGCTACCCCACCCCGGCAGGCTCTCGGCGATCGCCTTCAGAAGATTGCCGCTTCCCGTGTCGATGCCGAGTTGTCGGAGGGGAGCAAGGGCTTCTTCCAGCTCCTTCTCGGTGGATGAACGGATCGCCGCGGTGGTCACGAATTGGGAGGCGATCTCCCCGCGCCGCCCCGCCCGCGCCTGCGGTTGGAGGTGCTCGAGGAAGAGCGACAGACGGCGCAAGGCCAGGGCGGCTTCCGGTGAGAGAGACACTCCTGCCTGCCAGCTCACTCCTGCCTGGGCTGTTTGCTGCGTGTTTCCCTGTCGATGGAGCACCGATAGCGGGGCGTCGTCGTCACCCGGTGTCGGCTCTCCGATGCTCAAGAGGTTCCGACGCAGAGTCTCCCGGTCTGCCTCCGGGCAGTATTGAAGGGTCTCCTGACTCAGATCCGTCAAGTACGCGCCCAGAACTTCTTTGGAGACGAGATCGAGCTCCCCCATCATCGCAACCTTCTTCACGGCGTGAAAGAGGAAGTCTGCCGCCGGCACGCCTGGGGCTCGCACCACCTGCTGCGCCTTCCACCGCTCGATCTCCACCGCCAGCGCCGCCGCCGGATATCGGAGAAGTAGAAGGGCCGAGTCCGTGAACATCAACGGAGCGATTCGATCAGAGAGATACTGGTGGAACTCCGACACCGCCACCCGCACTTC
>DATDRI010000367.1:0-2148 GCA_035291825.1 Vicinamibacteria bacterium
GCTCCCGGCAGCGTTGTCCGCAGCCCCGGTTCCGGCGTGCCAAGAGTCGAGATGGGCGCCCAGCATCACGATCTCGTCCTTCTTCCTTCCGCCCGGAATCTCGGCGATGACGTTCGAGCCCTCGAGCGATTCGTCGTGAAAACGAGCCGAGAGATCTATCTCGACCCAGACTGGGAAGCCCTTCTCCACCAGGCGCACCATGCGGTTGTATTGCTCGGGAGCGACGACGATGCTGGGCGGAGACACTGGAGCTCCCGGCCGATAGGCCGTTCCTCCTTCGGCAAAAAGGATGGCCCCGTCCCCGCGAGAATCCGCTGAGAGCACGGCGGTGACGCCTTCCTCGAGGAAAAACCGCGTCAGTTTTTCCCGTGTCTCCGCTACCTGCCTCCAATAGGCATGGGACAAGGCCACCGGCGCGTCCTCGTACATGCGGTGGATCACCTCGGGGTCGGAGGGCATTTCCTTCATCGGCCACTCGAAAGGAGGAAGGGCCATGGGCTCGGGCGCCTCCGCCAGCTCCTCGAGCGCTTCGCGATCGAGGCGCTCGGTTGCCGGCTCCGTGGGTGGCTCGAACTCGCGGGCCGGGCTCATCAAGACCATCTTGCCCTTCAGCCTGCCCCTGTGTTTTACCGTGTAGTCTTCGATAGCGCTCGCCAGCTTCTCGGGATCCCCACGTTCCGCATCGAGAGGAGCTAGGATCGTCTCTCCGCTGACCGGTCCGTCGGTTCCGGAGCACCAGGCCAAGGGTACGCCGTGCAGCGGCGTGGCAACCGGCTCCAGCATGTGAAGGGAGAGTCTTGAGTACGACCAACCCCGGCCGAACTCGCCCCATGTCTCGAGTCGTGGATTGGCGAGGCCCCACTCCGCCAGCTTCTCGACCGCCCAGCGGGCGGCGGCCATGTATCCCGGCGAGCGGGTCAGACGCGGTCCGTGGACATCGGTCAAATAAAAAAGCGTGTCCTCGATCTGAGACCCTTGGAAGGCCTCTTGCTTGATTTGGTAGACAGCGGCAAGATCCGGCTCGTCTTGAGCGAGTGCGGTGACGGAGAACCCGACGGCGACTGCGAAGGCTAAGAAGGCGCGAAGGCGCATCGATGCATCTCCTCTGTGAAGCGATGAGTCGGGTTTCCGCGCAGCATGTTCTAGAGAGTTAACCCGGCCCCCGGTCCAGCAAGTCTAGTGCCTGACACGGAACGAGAAGGAGACTCTTTCGCCGACGCTGCCGTTCAGGCGAAAGACGATGGAGCTTTCGGTGAGAAGCTCGACCTGTCCCATCCGGACCTCGATGCTCCCGCGCTCGAGATCACCCGTGTTGCCCAAATCGAAACGCCAGGTACCGGCACGACCGTTGCCTGCCACGAGCAGCGCTTCGACCACGTTGGTTCCGGCCTGCACTATCGAGCTCGCCTGCGATCGTCCAGCCCCCGAGAACGACCCCGAAGTGCCGTTAAAGGTGACCTGCCCTCTCCCACCGCGAACGGTCAGCTCGCTGGACCAGTTGAGGTTCGACCTTTGGGACGGTGGCGTCTGCGCGGTGCCGGCTCCCGTGTTCCCCGCCCGCAGACCTCTAGTACCGACGGACGTCGTCGTAGGCTCCGGGGCGCTCAGTGGGAAGTTGACTCGCCATTCATTGCTCAAGGTCAGGTTGCTGTTGCCCGCTGAGGTGGCGACGGTGATTGCTCCTCTCGCTTCGACGAAGCCGAAGGGGCCTCCCGACGGGTTGGTGCAGTTGAGGATTTGGACGGCTCTGAAGTCCGCGGTTCCGCGGGCAGGAATGCTGTTGGGATTCGCGGTAGCATTGATAGGTATCACGGCCCCCACGCTGTCGATAGTGTTCTGGACCCTGGTTATGGTGACCTCTCCCGTCACTCCGGTCACGTTCACCGCGCTGCAACGGTTGCTTCTCCCAGTGAATCGGATGGAAAGATCGACCCGGCTCGGCACTCCGGTGGGGCACACGGTCGTATCGGGTTGGAAGCGACCATTCGTGAAGGTCACGGCACCGTTCGGATTGATGCTGGGGTCGTTGTCGTCACAGTCACCGGCGCTCACCGTGAATCCGTCGCCGTCGTTGTCCGCCTCCGCCCCGTCATCCCCGCCGGTGGCCGCCTTGACGCCTACCGCCGCTGCCGCCGCCGCTCCGGCTCC
>DATDRI010000368.1:0-4325 GCA_035291825.1 Vicinamibacteria bacterium
GGCTCCGGCCCGTCGATGGTCACCGACCATTCCCCGCCGAGCTTGACCAGCGAGACGCTCCAGGCGCCCGAGTCCGCGCGCGCTCCAATGGCTCTTCTAACGGCGTTTTCCACTCGGGGGCGCTCGTCCGCGGCACACCCGGCAATGAGAACCTGCAATCCCAACGCTTCGTCCTCCCGAACTCCTTAGATCTTAACCTTAGATCTTAACCTTTTTGTCCAGCAGCGTCCTGTCTGCAAGTTTCCTGCCACAGCGAATCTTCTTCCCGTCCGGCCCGAACGCCCTTCGATCCAATTCCCGCTCTTGAAAAGGAGGAGGGCTTAAGGCGATCCGGACTCCTCGGTCTCCTCGTCCTCCGCGGTCTCGGGAAGACATTCGATCCACTCGTCGGAAGTCGCCAGGCGCGCCGCCCAGATGTACCAGTACTCTCCGTCATAGGACCAAAAGCCCGGCTGGGCATCGAAGCCCTTGTAGACCATGGCCCCCCGACAAGAGCGCGATTGGTAGCATCCGGGGTGATCGTCGGGCACTCTGAGGGTCTGGCGCAGACCCTTGCGGCGTTTGGTGAAGTTGGCACCACACTTTCTCGCTATCTCCTCCCGTGCCGTAGCCTCACCATCCACCAGGGCGTCCGGAGTGTCCTGGGACGACCCAGAGCACGGACACCGATAATTACTCCACGCCCTCAGCCGTGCCAACCTCTTTTCATGAGAAGAGGAGGGATCCCCGTAGCCGTTGTCCAGAAGGAAATAGGTCAAGGAGTTCAGACCGTGAGAGAGCGGAATCAGGTTGGGCCGCGGATCGCAGCTCAGGCAATCGGACCGGCCCTCGGAGATCCGGAGGGTCAGAAGGGATTCGATGGCTTCGGTGACACCCTCAAGAATCGTCTCGATCTTTCTACACGTATTGAGGTTCGTGACGCCCAGACAGTCGGGCACGGTAAGCGACAGCCGAAAGGCCTCTTCCAATTGTCGTCGTTGCTCGACGAGCAGGTCGTACTCTCCGCAGGGAAGACATTCCTGCGCCTGTGCCGAGGACACCACCAGCAGGGTAGCGGCTAGAACGGCGGTCAGGCCGAGGGAGGCAAACGTAGATCGGCGTCTTCGAAGCACCCTCGGCACCTTCCTCACTATATCCCCACCATACGCTCGGCTAGTCGGGCTCGGTGAATAGAGCGAGTTGCTCGCCGCGCCGGGCCGGCACCCGGAACCGGCTGAGATCCAGGGAAGCGGGTCGTCTATCCAGGCCGAGCCTCCGTAAGGCGATCTCGAATCGGCGCTGGAGCAGCTCGGCGTACGGACCGGTGCCGCGCATTCGGGTGCCGAAGCGCGGATCGTAGAGCTTTCCTTCTCGCGTCTCGCGTATCAGGTTTAGCACCCGGGAGGCTTTTGTCGGGCAGTGGGTCTCCAGCCATTCGGTGAAGAGCATCTTCACTTCCCCTGGAAGTCGAATCAGAATGTAGCCCGCCGAACGAGCTCCGGCGGTAGCCGCCTCCTCCAGAATCCTTTCCATCTCGGCGTCATTGAGCCCGGGGATCATGGGCGACGCCAGAACGCCGACCGGAACGCCCGCGCCGGTCAGAGCTCTCACCGCCTGAAGGCGAAGCACCGGCGTCGGGGCGCGCGGCTCCATGCGGCGGGCCAACTCCCGATCCAGAGTGGTGATGGAGACCAGCACATGGACCAGACGGTGCTCGGCGAGCGCCCGCAATAGATCGAGATCGCGCAGTACTAGATTCGACTTGGTGACGATCCCCACCGGGTGCTGGTGCTCGACCATGACCTCCAGAATCTGTCGGGTTATCTTGAGCTCCCGTTCCGCCGGTTGGTAGGGATCGGTGTTGGCGCCGAGGGCGATGACCTGAGGGCGGTATCCCGGCTTAGCGAGTTGCTGGCGAAGTCTGGGGGCGGCGTCCGGCTTGGAGAAGATACGGCTTTCGAAATCCAGCCCCGGTGAAAGGCCGATATAGGCGTGGGTGGGGCGCGCGAAGCAATAGATACAACCGTGCTCGCATCCTTTGTACGGGTTGATGGAAAGCTCGAAGGGAACGTCCGGCGAGTCGTTGCGGGTGATGAGGGTTCTCGTCTTCTCGGGAGTCACGGTAGTGGAGATGGGGGCTGGCTCCCAATCCAGACCTTGCCAACCGTCATCGAAGGGAACGTGCTGGTAGGGCTCGAACCGTCCGTCGGGATTGCTCACCGCTCCCCGCCCCGGTGGAGGTAACTTCGTTTTTCTCACCGTCTGGTATTCTACATCGCGGAAGAAAGAGCTCAGGATGGGCTTCGACGTAGTGGGAGTCGGTCTGGCGGTACGGGATATCACCGTCCTGCTCGATGCCTTTCCGAGTCCCGACGAGAAGTATCGCGCCAAAGGGCTCTTCGAATCGAGCGGCGGCCCGGTGCCCACCGCT
Source organism: Vicinamibacteria bacterium (assembly GCA_035291825.1). Taxonomy (GTDB): domain Bacteria; phylum Acidobacteriota; class Vicinamibacteria; order Marinacidobacterales; family DATDRI01; genus DATDRI01. Next base: position 2,411 of record DATDRI010000368.1, read on the forward strand.
CTGGTGACCCTCGCCCGGCTCGGTCGCCGCACCGCGTTTTGCGGAGTGGTGGGCGACGATCCGGTCGGCCGGTTCCTGGTCGACGATTTGAGCCGCGAGGGCGTCGACGCTTGGGGCGTCGTCCGCCGCCAGGGCATTCCGTCCCCCACCAGCGTCATTCTGGTGGAAGGCGGGCGGCGAACCATTTTCGAGGGCTGGCAAAACGATTTGCACCTGGTCTTGAAGGAGGTCTTGCCGCTCGAGCCCTGTCGTTACCTTCTGGTGGACGCGCGACTACCCGAGCTCCAGGCCGAGCTCGCCCGGCGGGTGCGGAGCGCCGGCGGCCAGGTGGTGCTCGACTGCGGCCACCCCCGGCCGGGCGTCGAGGAGATCTTGTCCCTCAGCGACGTGGCCATCCTCTCCCACACCTACCTGCGGGCCGTTCATGGGAACGAGCACGATCCCGCCAAGTTCTTGGAAGACATTTATGCCCGCCTTCCGGAAGGCGGGCACCGCATCGCCGGACTCACGCTGGGCGCGGAAGGTTGCGTGATCCACTCCAGCGACTCCTCGACGGTCTGGATCCCGGGTCACCGAGTGGAGGCGGTCGACTCGACGGGCGCCGGAGACGTGTTCCACGGCGCTTTCATCCACGCTCTCCTGGCCAACGAGACTCCGGAAGTGACGGCGCGCTTCGCCAACGCCGCCGCCGCTCTCAAGTGCCGCGGCATGACCGGTCGCGCACCGGTTCCTCCCGAAAAAGAGATCCGCGATTTCGCTGGAATCTAGTCGTCCGCCCCTCCGGCCCCTCCACGAAGACCGGGAAGGACCTTCTCGAGGAAAAGGGCGAGCTGCCGTTCCGGCTGGAAGGAGGCGAAGCGAACGATGACCGTCTTGGCCCCTGCGGTGGCATACTCCCGAATCCTTTCCGCCACGCGCTCGGGGTGGCCGAACGGCCCCCACGTGTCTTTCCAGAAATTGACACCGTAATACCGGCGGATGAACGCGTCGGCGTCCACTTCCGCCTTCGACTCGTTCGGATCGAGATTCACCGTCATGTAGAAGGCCGAGTCCATGGCATCGAAGTCCCTCTCCCCTTCTAAAGCCAGCTCTCGTAACCGCGACGTCAACTGAGCGAACTCGGATGGAGAATCGCTGATGCCGATATAGCCGTCGGCCCAACGAACGGCCCTCCGGTGCTGCCGCTCGTTGCCGGTCTTCCAATGGGTGGCGAGCAGGAGGGGCACGCCACCCTTCTGGGGCGATGCCGGCCGGACCGCAACCGCGTCCAGACCGAAATGTCGACCCGCGAAGGTGACCGTCTCCCCGCGGGTCAGGCGCTTCACGACCTGCACCCACTCCTCGAGTCGGCCCGCCCGCTCCCTCGGATCGACTCCCACCGTCGACCATTCTTTCCTCTGCGCGTCGTTGAACGCCCCGCCCACTCCACATCCCAGTACCAGGCGCCCCTCGGACAGAACGTCCAGCGTACCGATGACGTGAGCCGAGGTGACGGGGTGCCTGAGCGCGGGAAGGAGCACCGCTGTCCCAATCCGGACCCGACGGGTTCCCGCCGCCACCGCGGCGAGCGTCGTCAGAGGCTCGAGGCGCGGCTTGGCGGTAAGGCTGTCACCGACCCAGACGGAATCCATGCCTCCCTCCTGGGCGGTGCGAGCCAGCTGGAGAACGCGCTCGGCGTTTCGAGGGCTCTCCTCTTCGAGAAGGAGCCCGCGGGTGGGAAGAAGGAGACCGAGGGAGGGCCGCGGCACGGCCTCTTTGCTCAACGCGCGTGAACCCGTGAAGCACGGTGAGCGCCTCGATGTTCGAGGACATCCTCCGGTGTGTCGATGTCGAGGGCCAGCCCGGGCGTGCGGTAGACTTTGACCGCGATCCCGGACCGCTCGGCACGAGCGACGTGCCGCGCGAAACTGCGGCT
>DATDRI010000369.1:0-1517 GCA_035291825.1 Vicinamibacteria bacterium
GCGGAGGCGTCGCCGACCGGCCTCGCCCCGCGACCCTTTCTGACCCGGAGGTTCCGGCCAAAGCTCAGCGACGCAAGTTTCACGACCGAGTACAAGCTCCGCATCGTCCGGGAGGCCGAACGCTGCAAGGGCCCGGGGGAGGTGGGAGCCCTTCTCCGACGCCTTCGGCTTCCAGAGCTTCTAGGGCGAGTAAAGCGAGCTCGCGCGCGGGTTCCGGGGGCGATAAAGGGGAGGACAGCCCTCCGGCCTCGGGCCAAGGCAGGAGTTGCCGCCAGGGCGCCCATAGGGTGTGAAGACGAAATCGGCCACGGAGAAACTCCCGAGTGACGGACCCGAGGCGTAGGGCGGGATCGCCCGTGAGCAGAGCGGGAGTGCGGCGACCCGGAGGCCCAACTAAGGGGCGTGGGACGCGATCGGTGTGTCCCTCGTCCACTATGATGACGCCGGGATCCCGCATCCCGTATCTCGGATCGAGGACGATCGAGATGGATCCCAACTTCTCACCAGTCCACTCCTACCTCTATCTCCTGCGTCGCGGCGCTAGCCGTACCGGAACGCCAGCACGATCGGCTCATCGAGAAAACTGGCAGGATCGTTTCGGAGGTGACGTCATTTCCGCGCATGAGACAGCGATGAATTTCCCGGCAAGTGGGAGTGGCCCATGATTCAACCTCCTGCTCCGGGATTCTGTCCCGTCTGACGACGCCAGAGGTCCGGGAACCATCGCCACGCGGCCCACCACGGCGAGCGCACCAGCTCCAGTCGCTGACGCTCCTTCGCCGTCATATTCCCGGGCCTCGAGATCTGCTTCATGCTGAGTAGAAATCGTTCTCTCTCCGTAAGCTGCCGCCATCGTCGGAAGTTCTGGGCAAGGATCAGACCGAGCACCGCCAGCACCCCGAGAAGGATGAGTGCCGAGCGCACGGTGGTCGCCCCTCCTTACGGCCATTATCCGCAATCCGCAACGTCGCGCACGTATTGACCCAAAATGCCGGCTGACCGATACCTTACTGAGGTGGACGGGTGGTTTCGCCTGAACGGCCCCAACACACAGCCGTGAACCGAAGTCTCACTTCTCCAGTCTGCGGTAACCCTGGCCTGTTGGGCTGAAAAAAGGACTTGACCAATAACAACCTATTCTCGCGGTTCAACTTCTCGGGAGCCATCCAAGACTCAACTACATGCGTTACTCCGTCAGCGACACCGCCGAGCACGGCGACTACACCGGTGGGCTTCGCATCATCACCGGTGAGACGCGTGCCGAGATGCAGAAGATGCTGACCGAGATACAAAACGGCACCTACGCCAAGGGTTGGATCGAGGAGAACGAAAAGGGGCGTCCCTGGTTCAACAAGGTACGCGCTCAGGAGCAAGAACAGCTTCTGGAGCGGGTCGGTGCCGAGCTTCGCGAGATGATCCCGTTTCTCAATCCGGTTCGTATTAAACCTGGTGAGTAGGCCTGGTGAGTAGGCTCCAGCGGCTTCGCGCAGGAACCGTTGTTTCAGTTGCTCGAGCTG
>DATDRI010000370.1:0-11308 GCA_035291825.1 Vicinamibacteria bacterium
GTGGTGGCCACCATCGTACAGGAGTTTCACAAGGGAACGGTGGCCCGGAGGCTCCATCGCGGTGGCAACTATCTTTCCGCCATGGTCGACCTCACCCTGGTCAATACCAGGCGCTACGGCGGCTATGTCGTTCACCTAGGCATGGTACTGATCTTCATCGGCATCGCCGGTTCAGCCTTCAACGTCGATCGGCAAGCCGATCTCTTGCCGGGGGATTCGCTCCGTGTGGGCGACTACTCGCTGAAGCTGCTGCGCATCGAGGATGGAAAGACGCCCAACTACGACTGGGTGGCCACCGTGCTGGAAGTCCGCAAGAATGGCGAGCTACTCGGAGAATACGATCCGCAGAAGCATTTTTACCGGGCCAGCGAACAACCCACCTCGGAGGTTCGTCGTTACTCCACCTTCCGCGAAGACCTCTACCTGGTCTTCAGTGGAATGACGGAGGAGGACAAGGCCACGGTTCAGGTCTACTTGAACCCCCTCGTCCGGTGGGTATGGATCGGAGGCATCGTCATGTTCCTCGGCACCATCGTCATCATGGTTCCCAACAAGCGCGAGCTGAAGCTGGTACGCCAGCGGGAGGCGGAGGCGCGAATGCGCGAGGAGAAGGCTCTCCGAGACGAAGTCGCTTAGGACGATGGTAGGGATGGTTCCCAGACCGCTACTGCTGGCCGTCGCCCTGGTGCCCCTCCTTTTCTCACCCGCTCACCCCACTCCCCAAGATCCGGCTTTGGAAGCCCAGTTCGGGGAGATCTCAGACTCGCTGACGTGCCAGTGTGGTTGCAACAAGATGCTCTCGATTTGCGACATGCAGGGCTGTCACTCTGCTACCCCGATGCGTGCCGAAATCAAAGAGAAGCTGGCGGCCGGGCAGAGCAAAGAAACCATCCTGGCCGGATTCGTCGATCGGTACGGCTTGATCGTCCTTTCCGCCCCGCCGGCGACCGGGTTTCACCTCTCCGCGTGGATCATGCCCTTTGTCGCTCTGGCGGTAGGCGCGTGGATCGCCAAGAAAGTGCTCGGCTCTTGGAAGCGTCAGACGGTTCGAAGTCAGGCCGAGGCGCCGGACGCAAACATCAGCGCCGAGCAACAAGCTCGCATCGAGCGAGACCTTCGGGATTTCGAGGCTTGACGCTTCTCTTCCTAGCCGCGCTGGGAGCCGGCGTGGTCTTGTTCGTGCTCTTCCCGGTCTTCGCTAGATCGGGCGAGGTCAGCCGGCGTCCCACCGCCGAGAGCCGGGAGCGGAAGAGCCTAGCAGAAAAGAAGGAGCGCATCTACGAGGCCATCAAGGATGCCGACTTCGAATACCAGGCCGGTAAACTATCGGAGTCCGACTACCGTTCCATGCGCGCCGATTTCCTCGCTCAGGCCGCCACCGTCGTCGACCGCCTCGACAAGCTGGATAAACTGGATGCGATCCGTCAACCCCGGGATTTGGGCCGGGAGGGCGAGGAGGAATCTCATGAGTCTCCAACCGAGGCGTCGGTTTGCCCTTCCTGCCAACAACCGAACCCTCCCGGCGCGCAGTTTTGTTTCCGCTGCGGGGTTCGGATCGCGGCTCCCCACAGCTGCCCCCAGTGTGGAGCCGAGCTTCCCAAGGAGGCCCGTTTTTGTACCGCCTGCGGCGTAGCCATCCCCGCCTGACCATACCGACCGGCGCATCGGCGCTTCTGTTGCTCCTTCTGCCGGCGGCGGTGTTCGTCCACCCGGTGATGGGGCAGCCTCGCGGCGGGATCGTGCGGGGGACCATCCTCAACGGAACCACCGGTGAAGCAGGCGGTGCGGAGAAAGTAACGCTCATTCGGTTACGTTCCGGCATGGAACCCATCGCAACCCTGGAAGGAGTGAGCGGAAGCTTCACTCTCGAGAACATCGAGGTCTCGGGTGAGACGCCCTACCTCCTGCAGGTCACATCCCAGGGAGTGAACTACAACCAACAGATCAACTTCGGGCGAGGCTACGAGGTGGAGGCTTCTCCCTTCACTGTCTACGACGTCACCAGCGATTGGACCAACGTCACCATCAGCACCGCACGTTATATGGTGCGGCGCGAGCACGATCGCCTTCGCATCGACAAGCTCTTCGTGATCGACAACCAGACCGAGCCCAAGAAGACGCTCTATCATCCGGACGGATCCTTTCGATTCTCGATTCCCTCCGATGTGGCGGAGATGCGGGCGGTCTCGGCGGCCTCGAACGGTGGCATGCCGGTGCCGCAGTCCGCTTCTCCGCTTCCCGATGGCTCGGGCTTTTTCACTCGCACCGCTTTCAAGCCGGGGACGACGGACTTCAGCATCTCTTATGACGTCGACTATTCCGCGGGAGGCTACCACCTCCAGGATACGGCTTTCTTTCCACTTTCCGAGGTGCTGGTCCTGGTCGCCCCGGCCGACATCGAGCTCGAGGCCGATGGATGGGAGCACATGGGCCCGGAGCCCGATGGGCGCTTCAACGTCTTGCGCCGCACCGAGGTTCCCGCCGGAACGCCGCTCGAGATCCGCCTCTCCGGCGGAAGCGATCTCGCCGCCGATCTCATTCCTTCTTCGTCCGATGGCGAGAATCAGCAGTCGGCCGGCGACACGGTTACCATCCTTCCCGATCCAACCCGCGCTCAGAAGTGGATCGTAGTAACTCTCATGGCGGCTGCTCTGGCGTACGGCCTTCTCGCTTCCCTGGTCTCGACGCCTGCGCCTCGCCGGCCCGCCGATGGGAAGGTCGACGTCCTGGCCCAAACCTTGGAGCGACTCGAGAAACGACACTCCACCGGGAAGATCTCCACCAAACGCTACCGCAAGGAAAAGAAGGAGATCCTGGCAAAGGCTGCCGGGAGAGGCAAACACTGAGCACGGCTTTCGAAGCTCAGAGTGTCACCAAGCGCTTCGGACGCTTTGCCGCGGTCGCCGATCTCAATCTACGGGTCGCCTCGGGAGAGGTGCTCGTCCTCTTCGGAAGAAACGGCGCGGGAAAAACCACCTTCCTCCATATGGCGGCGACTTTGATGCAACCAACCGAGGGACGCCTGTTGTATGGAGATGGGCGGAAATCATCGACTCCCGAGGAGATCCGCCGTGGGATCGGTCTCGTTTCTCATGCCAGCTTTCTCTACGCGGACCTCACCGTGCGTGAGAACCTCACCTTCTACGCGCGGCTGTACGGACTCTCCGACATTCCTTCCGCCGTCGAGGAGGCAACGAAGCGCGCCGACCTCACCGCTCGCTCCGACTCTCCGGTACGCAGTCTTTCCCGGGGAATGCATCAGCGACTCACCATCGCCCGCGCCGTGCTTCACCGACCCTCGCTGCTCTTGCTGGACGAGCCCTACACCGGTCTGGACCCGGTCTCCGCCGATCGACTGTCGGACCTGCTCTCGCAGTCCCGGGACAGAGGCACCGCAGCCATTCTCACCACTCACGACTTGGAGCGTGGGCTCGCCGCCGCCGACCGCGTCGCCATCCTGGAATCAGGCCGGCTGGTACATGAAGGAACGGGGAAGCAAGACCCGAAGGAATTCCGGAAGCTGTTCGCGGAAGTGACGACAAGAGGCGGAAAACCCATCGGGCATTGAAGCAGATGGTGAAGTACTGGTCTGCCGTCGCCGCCATCGTTCAGAAAGACGTCCGCTCCGAGCTACGCACCAAGGAGATGGTCGCCTCCATGTTCGTCTTCTCGGTGTTGGTTCTCCTCATCTTCAACTTCACGCTCTCATTGGACGGGGCGATGACTCTGGAGCTGGCCCCCGGAATCCTATGGGTCGCCTTCGTGTTTGCCGGTTCACTGGGGCTCAATCGCAGCTTCGCCTCCGAACGAGAGAATCGTTCCCTCCACGGCCTCATGCTGGCGCCGGTCGACCGAAGCGCCCTCTACTTCGGCAAGCTAGTCTCCAACGTGCTCTTCATGCTGGTCGCCGAGGCCTTTCTGCTTCCACTGTTCATGGTCTTTTTTAATTTGAACCTCTTCGACGAGCTGGAGCCCAGAGCCTTCATGACCTTCCTGCTGGTGGTGGGGCTCGGCACCTGGGGCTACGCGGCGGTCGGCACCACGCTGGCCGCCATCGCCGCCAATACCACCATGCGCGAGGTTCTGCTTCCGGTACTCTTGTTCCCGGTCGCCGTGCCGGTCGTGATCGGTGCCGCCGAGTCCACACGGCTCATCTTCCAGCCCAGTGCCTTTTATAGCCCGTGGACGTGGATTCGCTTGCTGGCCGTTTTCTCAGTCGTCTTCGTGGTGGTGTCCTGGCTCACTTTCGAGTACGTTCTCGAAGAATAGACCGAGGAATCCAATGAGGATGTCATGAGCAGCTTCCGCATCGCTCGGATCTTCGGAATCCCCATACTCATTCACTTCACCTGGTTCATCATCTTTGGCTTGATCGTCTATTCTCTTACCACCGGCTACTTTCCCAGTCAGTACCCGGATTTGCCCCAAGCGAGCCACCTGGTCAGGGGAGTGGTGACGGCGCTGCTCTTGTTTGCTTCCGTGCTGCTCCACGAGCTGGGGCACTCCGTCGTCGCCATGCGAAACGGAGTCGGCATCGTCTCCATAACCCTCTTCATTTTCGGCGGCGTGGCCCGATGGAAAGAGGATCCCAAGTCGGCGTGGGTGGAATTCAAGATCGCGGTGGCTGGACCGGTCACCAGCTTTCTTCTGGCCGGCGCCTTTTTCGCCGTCTCCCGAATGGAGCTCGGTGGCCAAGACCTGACGGCGGTCACCCGTTATCTCGCCCTACTGAATCTGATCCTGGGGGTCTTCAATTTGTTGCCCGCCTTTCCGCTGGACGGAGGGCGCATGCTTCGCGCCGCGATTTGGAATTTCACCAGCAAGGTGCGGGCAACCCGGATCTCCTCGGTGGCCGGCACATTCTTCGCCTACCTGCTCATCATGATCGGTGTATTCAGCATGGTCGGAGGGGCCGGATTGGCCGGCCTGTGGTATGTCCTGATCGGCTGGTTCTTGAAGGAGGCGGCCAGCGGAGCATACCAACAGGTCCAGGTCGACGAAGTTCTCTCGCGTGTTCAAGTGAAGGACTTGATGGTCAGCGAGTGCACCTCGGTGCCCGCTCATGTCTCGGTGGAAGAGGCGGTGCACGACTACTTCCTTCGTTACGGTTACGGTGGTTTTCCGGTAGAGAGCGAAGGAAGGTTACGGGGACTCATCTCACTATCCGACGTCCGACAACTCCCCCGAGAGGAGTGGCCACGCAGCTCGGTGCAATCGGTCATGACTCCGGTGAACGAGCAATCCACCATCTCCGTCGACGCCGACGTCGTGGAGGCTCTGCGCAAGATGGCCGCCTCCGGACTCGGCCGCCTCATCGCGGTGGACGAGTCACAGGAGTGCGTGGGTATGATCACCCACAACGGCATCTTGAGGCGGTTGCAGGTCCAGGAGACACTGGGCGTGTAGTGCTTAATAGAGCCGGCAGGGGTTCCTGTTATATGATCCCGTCTCGAAAGGTCCATGCTGCGCAAACTGTCTAGCTCGCTCGCTCCTCTTACTCTGATAGGCATGAGCTTGGCGCTCTACGGCGCCTTCATCTATGCGCCGGAAGAAAAAACCATGGGTGACGTGCAGCGCATTTTCTATTTCCACGTCGCCAGTTGGTGGATCGCCTTTCTGGCATTCGCCATGGTCTTCGGCGCAAGTGCCGCCTATTTGGCGACCCGCCGTCGTTTTTACGACACCCTCGCCTTGGCTTCGGCAGAGATCGGCGTGGTCTTCACTAGCATGGGGCTCTTCACCGGACCCTTGTGGGCCAAGCCCGCCTGGGGAATTTACTGGACCTGGGACGCCCGACTGACCACTGCCCTGGTTTTGTGGCTCATCTATGTCGGCTACTTGATGCTCCGTCGATACGTACCGGATGAGTCCAAGCGGGCCAACTTGGCGGCGGTGACCGGAATCATCGGCTTCGTCGACGTTCCCATCGTCTACTTTTCCATTCGATGGTGGCGCACCCAGCACCCTCAGCCGGTGGTCATGGGAGGGGCTGGCTCGGGACTCGATCCTCTCATGGCGCAAGCCTTGATGATGAGCCTGGTCGGCTTTTTCTTCCTCTTCTTGTGGCTGCTCGACAAGAGACTCTCCATCGAGCAAGCCCAACAAGAGATAGAGCACCTGCACAGACGGATCGAGGTCCTATGAGCTATTTGTTTGCGGCATATATGGTCATCTGGATAGCACTCTTCACCTACATTCTCAGCCTGTCGAAGAGACAGAAGCGCCTCCATCGGGAGATAGAGACACTCAGAAGAATCCTGGAGGAGAAAAAATAGACAAGAAGGGCTTGCTCGCATCCCTGGCATTGGCCGCGGCTCTCACGTCGTCGACAGCGCCTGGCCTCACCGCAGAGGCCCCGCGCCCGGCAAGCGCACCCGAGATCAAAGAGCTCTCCCGTGGCCAACGCGGCAAAGTCGTTCTTCTGAACTTCTGGGCCACCTGGTGCCCTCCGTGTCTGGTCGAGTTCCCTGAGATCGTGGCGATCGAAAGATCCTACCGGGTTCAAGGTTTGGTGGTGATATCGGTCTCGGCGGACTCTTCGAGCACCATCGATACGAATCTCCTTCCTTTTCTCGAGAAGCATCCAGCGGACTTCCCGATCTACACCATGAAAACCGGCGACGTAGAAGAGTTCATGCGTGTCATCGATCCCGAATGGACGGGGGACATTCCCGCCACCTTCTTCATCGACCGCCAGGGCAAAGTGGCGAGCAAGCGATTCGCCGCGATGACTCGCGAGGAGATGGAGCAGGTTCTGGAGGCTCTCCTCGAAAAGCCCGAACCCTAAGACGTGGGGGCTGGCCGCCGCGCTCGCCGGTTTGTTGCTGGCGACGGAGGCTCTATTCAACCTGGCCTCATTCGCTCGCGGAGCTGTGAGCATCGACGTCGGACCCTCTACCGGCGACTACCTCGCCGGTTTTTCCGACAGCGAAGAACGTCTTCCCGCGACGTTTCGGTGGACCGGCGAGAAAGCCTCCATCGATCTACCTCTGGTGATGGCCTCCGGCCCGGGTACGCTGGTCATCCGCTATGCTCGGTTCATCGACGAACCGGTCCGTGTTCGTGTTTACCTTGCCGGCCGCCCGGCCGCCTCCTTCATCGCTCGTCCGGGACGCTTCCGCACGCAACGATTCCCCGTTTCTTTCCCCGAAGGTCCGGTGCGGATCGACTTTCTCACCGAGAATCCGGCGCCCCCCCGCCTCGGCATCGCCCTGGACTGGGTCCGGCTGGAGGGAGGGCAATCGTTCCTACCACACTCGGCTTTCAACGCCAGACTCCTCGGCCCAGGTGTTTTCATCATCTCTTGGTGGCTCGGCTTCGGCGTTCTCGGCTCGCTTGCCATGGCGTTCGTTTTGTCTTGCAGCCAGGCTCTCTGGTTCGGTCTCGATCCCTTCGGTCTCGCTCACGTGACTGCCAAGACGGCTGTCGTCGGCGTGATCCTCACCGCCGCTTCTGCCGGCGCGTTGAGATTCGCCGACCGCAGGCCGGAAACGCGTTGGATCCCGCTCATCTTTTTGCTCGGCTATGTGCTCAAAGGCGCTGGAATCTTCTATCCAAGCTACTTCTATCCCGACGTCCGAAATCACCGCCGCTACGTCTACGCTTTCGCGGAGGCCGAGGGAAGCATTCCGGAACGGGGTCTCGCCGCTCAGTTGGCGGTGCGGACGGCCTACCCTCGTCGAATAGCCGGCGAAGTCTACGCTCTTCCTTACTCGCCTCTCTTCTTTATTCCCTTTACCTGGTTGCCAGACGACGTGCACCTAGTGGACGAAGCCCTGAAACACGTCGCACTCGTCATGGGTGCGGCGGAGGTGATCGTCGTCTATTGGCTGGCGGCGCTGCTGGTCGGCAGTCGCGCCGGCCTGGTGGCCGCACTCCTTGCGGCGTTTCTTCCGCCGATGTACAGCCGGCTTTTCCTCGCCATGTGGCCCACGGTGGCTGGCCACCTTCTGGACTGCCTGGCCATCACCACCGCCGCCTTCTGGGCGGCGCACCCCGAACGCCCGAGACGATTGGCCGCCTTTGCTGGTCTCAGCCTTTCTTCGGCGCTCCTCTATATCTCCAGCCTGTTCAACCTGAGTGCCTTCGTGACGTCTCTGTCTCTGGTGGAGAGACGATTGGCGGTGCGGGCCCTTGTCGTCTGGGCGGCTGCGGCACTGACCGCCATTCTGGCTCTTTATCTCTCCTTCACTTCGGTCTTTTTTCGTGAGATCGTGCCTTCTTTGTTGTCCTCCCCGACCGAGCCCGGCTCCGGGTCGTTTCTCGGCGGCATGGTGACCGTGCTTCGACGCGTGGTCTTGTTCTACGGTTACGGCTACCCCGCCCTGGCCCTGGCGGGACTCGTCCTCGCCCACCGGCGGACGGAAAAGTTAGCGTTCCGAATGCTCTCCGCTTACGGGATGGCTTTCTTGATACTGTGCGGATTGAGAGCGGTTCCGGGAGGACTCTTCAAAGACCTCAAGGAGATTCTCTTCGTGGGACCCTTGGTGGCCATCTCGGCCGGCATCGCCCTCGAGACCCTGGCCTCCCGGGGGAGATCGGGAAAGTGGTCGGCCGCTCTGATCGTGGCCGGCCTCGTCTTCTTCTGGTGGGGAGGCTACCGCGGCTACCTGACTTCCTACGCGTCTTTGGCCGGGCTCGACTGAAGGTTCACTTTTTCCTGGATCAAATAAAGAGGTCTTCTCCGAACCTCTTCCGCGATCGCGACCAGATACTGTCCCAACACCCAGAGACCGAGGAGCTGCACACCCCCCAAGAAGAAAAGAGCTAGAGTCGGGGCGGAGGCGCCGCTCCTCCAGAAAGCAAAGACAGAGCCGGCACAAACGATGCCCCCGGCGATTCCGAGGAGGGAAATCGGAAAGTTGCTGAAGGAAAAAGCCGCGGTCATGGCCAGCCGGACCATCGTTCGCAATCGATACTTGCTTTCGCCCAGGGAGCGGGCCGGTCGGTCGTAGAGCACCTTCGTCTGCCGGAACCCCGCCCAAACCACCATGCCCCGCAAGAACCTCCTTCGCTCGCGGAGGGAGCGGAGCGCATCGGCAGCCCTCCGGGACAAGAGGCGGAAGTCTCCGGTATCGGGCGGAACGTCGATGGTGGCGATCAGGCGAACCAGCCGGTAGAAGAGGTAAGCAGTCGCTCGCTTGAAAATCGACTCGCCCTGCCGAGCCCTACGCTGGGCGTACACCACATCGAAGCCCTCCTTCCAGCGTCCCACGAGCTCGGGGATGAGCTCGGGAGGGTCCTGCAGATCGGAGTCCATCAAGACGACCGCGTCGCCTCGCGCATGGTCGACTCCCGCACTCAATGCAACCTGGTGTCCGAAGTTCCGACTGAGAACCAGAACGCCGACTCGCGGGTCTCTCTGGGCGAATCCGCACAGAAGATCTTTCGAGCCATCGGAGCTGCCGTCATCGACATAGATCACTTCAAACGATTGCCTGAGTGGTTCCAGGGCAGCGAGGAGACGTCGATGTAGCTCCTCGATACTGGCCTCCTCGTTGAAGACGGGAAGTACGACGCTCAGGGTGGGGGTCGCTGCCATGAGTTTGACCGAGGAAGCATATCTTGGACCGTCGCTCCTGGCTAGTTCCTCCCAATTCAATCTTGATGCGTGCCCGAGCTGTCCATAGAATGCGATCATGACGAGTGACCGACTGGCCGGCCAAGCAGCGCTCATTACCGGGGCGAGCAGAGGGATCGGGCTGGGCATCAGCACCGCCTTCTTGAAACAGGGGGCACGGGTCTTCTTGTGCGCACGAGGAGAAGAGGCGCTGGCGCGGGTTGCGTCGGAGCTCCAGAAGATCGGCCCCGATGTCGCATTCGCTGCGGCCGACGTGGGGGACCCCGATCAATCGAGAAGACTCGTGGAGTCGGCTCTCTCCCGCTTTCCCGATCTCAGCATTCTCGTCAACAACGCGAGCATTCTGGGTAGGAGGGCTCCCCTCGCCGAGCTCGACGTCTCGACGTGGGACGAGGTACTGCGCATCAACACCTCGAGTCTCTTCTACGTCACGCGGCCTCTGCTTCCGACTCTTATTCGCGCTCAGCGTGGCTCCATCATCAATGTCAGCTCCAGTGTCGGCCGGCGCGGGAAACCGAACTGGGGTCCCTACGCGGTCTCCAAGTTCGGCTTGGAGGGATTCACGCAGGTCTTGGCGGAGGAGCTCCGACCCCACGGCATTCGGGTCAACAGCGTCAACCCCGGGCCCACCCGCACGGAGATGCGGGCCGCTGCCTACCCCGACGAAGATCCCTTGACGCTCCCGACCCCGGAGGAAGTCGCCGAGGTCTTTGTTTATCTGGCTTCGGAGGAATCGACCTCGGTAACGGGACAGGCCCTCGAGGCGCGAGACTACCTAAGGCGCACCCCGGCATGAATTGCCGCTCGACGTCGAACCTCGCCCGTTTAACCTCTCGACGGTCAAGGGATTCACAACCTTTACATCCTCGGCTCCCGCACGTTACAATCCTCGCGCGGGCCACAGGTCGTGTAACTCGATGATTCCTCCAACCCTCGGCCGCTACCAGATCCAGGCGGAGATTGCCCGCGGCGCGATGGGCAAAGTGTATCGCGGCTACGATCCGCTCTGCCGCCGGGTGGTGGCCATCAAGACGATCCGGCCCGAGTACCTGCGCCAGCGGAACGCGCGAGACTACCTGCAGCGTTTTCAGCGAGAGGCACGGGCAGCGGGTGCTCTCTCTCACCCCAATATTGTCACCATCTACGATGTCAGTGACGGCTATTTAGTCATGGAGTATCTGGAGGGAATGACTCTCCTCAGCCTGATGGCGCAAAGAGGTCGCCTCGAACCGGCGGAAGTGTTGGACGTCGTGTCGCCCATTGCCGACGCCCTGGACCACGCGCATCACAACGGCATCATCCACCGTGACGTCAAGCCCTCCAACATCATGATCCTTCCCGACGGCCAACCGAAGATCATGGACTTCGGAGTCGCCCACCTGGAGTCCACCATCATCACGACCGACGGGGAGTCATTCGGCTCGCCACCCTATATGTCGCCCGAGCAAATTCTAGGACAGGAACCGACCGCTCAGGCTGACATCTTCTCTCTGGGCGTCGTCACTTTCGAAATGCTGACCGGCCAGAGACCTTTCTCGGGGGACAAGATCCCCTCCATCCTCTTCCGTGTCGTCCATCAAGAACCGTCGTCGCCGCGCAAGTGGAACGATGCCCTGCCACCTCGCTACGATGAGGTCTTTCGCTCGGTCCTGGCCAAGCGCCCGGCCGACCGCTTTGCCACGGCGGCGGACTTCGTTCGCGCTCTGCAACCGAGCAAACTGGAAAAGA
>DATDRI010000371.1:0-13740 GCA_035291825.1 Vicinamibacteria bacterium
TGGTGTGCGAGGCCTCCAACCGGTATTGGCCGTTGTGTCGGACCCCATGGTTCTGGGGATCGAGCCCGGTGAGAATCGAGACGTGTGCGGGCAGTGTCAAAGGCACCGGAGATATCGCATCCGCGAAGCGAATCCCCTCGCCAGCGAGTCTATCCAGAACGGGAGTTTCGGCCTCCTGGTAACCGTAAGCGCCGAGATGATCGGCTCGGGTGGTGTCAAGCGTGAGAAGAACGAGGTTGAACTCAGAAGCCGCCCCGCTCTGAAGCACCTTTTCGATGCCGCGGCGCGGGCGGCAGGCGCCCGCAACCAACAGGATGAGAGCGACGAGAGTGACCGCGGCTCGAGACTCGATGAACCCGACGACCATGTTTCCGCGCTAACCGCCCGCCCGAGTGCCGGTGGGAAAGATTCAAGCACTATCGTATGTGGTTCATCACCTTAGAACAAGGGCGGAGGCCGGCGTCGTTTTTCGTCCCTCTTTGCGAGGGGTTCGGTGATTTCTTTCAATGGGGGCCGACTGGGGTCCTGACGGACCCTTTGCCTCGACCGAGGCGGTGGAATAAACTCAGACGGTGCAACACGATGAGAAAGCCCTCCGGCGAGCCGCCGAGAGGATTGCGGGTGCGGAGCGGGTGAGCGTGCTGACCGGGGCGGGCATCTCCGCGGAGAGCGGGGTACCCACCTTCCGTGGACCCGATGGTTTGTGGAGAAAGTATCGGGCGGAAGAGCTCGCCACCCCGGGGGCCTTCGCGCGGGATCCCAAGTTGAGCTGGGAGTGGTACGACTGGCGGCGGCAGAGGTTGGCGGGTTGTTTGCCCAACGCTGGCCATAAGGCTCTGGTGAAGCTCGAGCAAAGCGTCAGCGACTTCACGTTGGTGACGCAGAACGTCGACGGGCTGCATCGCCGGGCCGGTAGTCTCAACGTTCAGGAGCTCCATGGCAACATCTGGCGTCTGCGCTGTACGAGCTGCCAGCATAACGGCGAGGACCTTCGGGCCCCGCTCCCCGAGCTTCCTCCGCGCTGCGACTGCGGAAGCCTGCTACGGCCCGATGTGGTTTGGTTCGGAGAAGTACTACCTCAAGAACCCTTCACTCGATCGCTTCAGGCCATGTCCCGCAGCCAGGTTCTTCTCGTGGTGGGCACATCGTCTCTGGTGTATCCAGCCGCGTCTCTCCCCCTGGTGGCCAAGCAAGCGGGGGCGGCGGTCATCGAAGTGAACAAGGAAGAGACGCCCTTGAGTCGACTGGCCGACGTAACGCTCCTCGGTCCATCGGCCTCGCTTCTCCCCGCGCTCGTCGTTCGCGCCGGCGGCGCTTGAGATGGGAAACTGGGCTCTGCCGGCGGAGGATCGTCCCCGGGAGAAGCTGTTGGCTCGGGGGGCGGACGTGCTGGGGACCAACGAGCTCTTGGCGGTGGTTCTGGGAACAGGGACGCGACGTCTTTCCGCCCTGGAGTTGGCCGACGAGATTCTCTCTTCCGCCGGCGGGTTGGCGGGACTGGCTCAGTCGTCTCCCGACGGTTTGGCAAGACTGAGAGGATTGAAGGCGGCTCGTGCCGCGCGGTTGGTGGCCGCCCTCGAGCTGGGAAGGCGGATGCTCACCGAGCCCGCGGAGCCTCGTCCCATCTTCCGAACTCCGGGCGAGGTGGGGAAATACCTCTTGCCGCGATTCGCTGCCAAGCCGGTGGAGGAGTTCGGTTTGCTCATCTTGGATACGCGCAACCGCCTGAAGCGGCTCCAGGTGATCTCGCGCGGGAGCCTCAATGGTAGCTTGGTGCATCCCCGCGAAGTCTTTCGAGAGGCGGTGGCTCTTCAGGCGGCGGGCCTCATCCTGTTTCATAATCATCCCTCGGGTGACCCCACTCCCTCTCGGGAAGATCTGTCCTTGACGCGGCGTCTCCGCCAGGCGGGGGGGATCATGGGAATCGAGGTTCTCGATCACGTCATTCTCGGACAAGGCCGATTCTCGAGCCTGAAGGAAAAAGGACTTCTTTAGAGACATGCCGGAGCGGCTCCTCTATTTCGATTGCTCGGCGGGAGTCAGCGGCGACATGACTCTAGGAGCGCTCGTCGATTTGGGACTACCCGTCAAGAAACTGACTGCCGAGCTCGAGAAACTGCAAGCCGGGCACTTTCGAGTGAAGGCGGTCAAGGGGTCGCGGCAGGGCATCCGGGGCACACACTTTCGGGTCCAGGCACCCGACGATCCCGGGCATCGTCATTTGGCGGAGTTTGCCGGTATCCTCGAGGCGAGCCGGCTTTCCGTTCGGATCAAAGAGCGCTCGCTGGAGCTGCTGCGGCGCATCTACGCCGCGGAGGCCCGCGTGCATGGAAAGCGAATCGACGACATCCATCTCCATGAGCTCGGTTCCCTCGATACTCTCATCGACGTGGTGGGCACGCTGGTCGGCCTGGAGCTTCTCGGAGTGGGAGCGGTGGAAAGCTCTCCCATCAACGTAGGGGGAGGCGAGATCGAGATGGAGCACGGCTCCATGTCGGCTCCCGCGCCGGCGACCGCTCTGTTGCTGAAGGGCGCGCCGGTATTCTCGGATGGCTCGAGCTTCGAGCGCACCACTCCCACCGGGGCTCTCCTGGTCACCAGTCTGGCGCGGCGGTTCGGCCCATGGCCTGCCATGACGATGAGGCAAGTGGGCTACGGACTGGGAAGCAAGGATCCTCAAGACGGTCGGCCCAATGCTTTGCGTTTGGTCCTGGGGGAAGCGCGCTCGGGCGGGTTGCAGACCGTGCTGGTCATGGAGGCCACCCTCGATGACATGAGCCCGGAAGTTGCCGGTTACCTTCTGGAGCGGTTGCTGGCGGCCGGCGCTCTCGATGTGTTCCTCACTCCGGTGCAGATGAAGAAGAGTCGGCCGGGAGTGAACGTCACCGTTCTGGCGCCGGTGCGTCTGCGGCAAGACATGGCGGAGATTCTCTTTGCAGAGAGCACCACGCTGGGCCTGAGGTGCGGCGAGGTCGAAAGACAAGTGCTCGAGCGCAAGCAGGTTCGGGTGTCGACCCCCTTCGGGAAGGTCACCGTCAAGCTGGGATTGAGCAACGGCCGCGTCGTGAACGCGGCTCCGGAGTTCGAGGACTGCCGCCGCATCGCTTCTCGAAAGGGCGTGCCGCTCAAAGAGGTGCAGCAAGCCGCGCTGGCCGCCTGGCGCGCCGAGTCCTTGGGGCGAGGGCCGGATAGGTCGTGAAACCCCACGGAGGCCACCGCGCCTGCATCATCTTGCTGGCGGCGCTCCCGGCGTGCCAGGGGCCGGCCCGCGAGGGCGAAACGGCGCTCCCTCTCGCCGGTCGAGCCCCGGTGGCCGAGAAGGCGTGGGACGGCATTCTCGTCGAGTTCGGCTCGCCGTCCGCTCTTCCTCTTTTGGGGGAGGGCTGGTCCTTCGGGGAGACGGCACCCGACGGCAACACCTTCCGCTGGGCGGTCGGTGACAGGGCGTCTTTCCAGTTCACCAGCTCCTTTGCCGGCTCACGCCTCGCTTGGATCGAGTGCCAACCCCACCGTTTTCCGGGGGCGCCCGCCCAGGCCCTCGGCATCACTCTCAACGGGCGTGAGCTGCCCCCCCTCCATCTCCGCGACGGTCGGAGCCGTTACCCCTTGGAGCTTTCGCTCGTCGAGGGCGAGAACAACATGGAGATTCGATTCCGCTATGCCCGCGCACCCCGCGACACGGTAGAGGACAGCCAAGATCGCCGGCCTCTGGCGGTAGCCTTCTATCGCTTCGACGTGCCACCCGAGGGGACACCGGTGGTTTCGGGAAGGCCGGGGCCTTTTTCCCTGGTGGCGCCGTACTCCGGCCCTCCTGGCGTCTTCCTGCCGGCCGGCGGACATCTTTCTTATTTCTTGGAAGTTCCAGCCGGGGCGCGACGCCTTTCGGTGGAAGTCGGGGCGAGGGAGCCCGAGCGCCTTCTGGCTCCGGCCGGAGCCAGGCTGCGCGTCCGCATCCGTTCCGAGACGCTCGGGCGGGTAGAAATCGACGAGATAGGGGAGGCCTCGGCACCGCGCGGGGAGGTCGTCGAGCTCGAGATACCGCTAGAGTCTCTGGCCGGGCAAAGGGTCGAGCTCTCCTTCCTCGCCGAATCGGCCGGTCTGCTCGTAAGGCCGATCCTTTTTCAGATCCCGGTGGTAGAAACACCGGTTCGGGATCCGTTGCCGGTACCGACTGGGCTGAACGTGCTGCTCCTGGTGCTCGACGGAGCGAGTGCCGGCCGCATGAGCGCCTATGGCTACCCCAAGCCGACCACGCCCGAGATCGAGAAGCTGGCGCGCCAGAGCGTGGTCTTCGACCAGGCCATCTGTCAGGCTGTTTACACCATCGCGTCGATCGGCTCGGTGCTGACCGGTCAATACCCAGAAAGGCATCAGAGCGTCTCCTTCGCGGATCGTCTTCCCGCGTCCTCGGTAACGCTTCCCGGGCTTCTGACTGGAGAGGGGTTCGCGACCGCAGGTTTTTCCGGGAACGCGGTGGTCTCGTCCACCTTCGGGCTCGATGGCGGCTATCAAGAGTTTCACCTGGCTCGGGAGCTCGATGGCTATACCGGACACGGCGACTCCGTGCTGCGCTCGTTTCTTGGCTGGTTGGAAGAAAAACCGAGACCGCCCTTCTTCGCCTACGTGCATTTTCGGGAGCCCCACTTCCCCTACGATCCGCCGCCGCCCTTCGACACGCTCTTTGGGCCGGGCTCCGTCTTTCCGGCGGGGCTTCAGGATTGGGAAGAGGTGGAAGCCTTCAATCGCGCCGCTGCCCGCGGCGAGGAGGTTCCGGCGGAAGTGGTCGACCGGATCCGGACGCTCTACGAAGGGAATCTGGCCTATGCGGATCATTTGGTGGGAGAGATTCTCGAGCAATTGGATCGACTCGATCTCTCCGAGCGCACCGCGGTCATTTTGACCGCCGATCATGGCGAGGCCTTGTTCGAGCACGGCTTCATCGGCCACAACACCCAGCTCTACCAGGAGAGCGTGCGGGTTCCCCTCATGGTGCGTTTGCCCGGAGTGACTCCGGGGAGGGTGGGGCAGATCGTAGAGCTCATCGATCTGGCGCCCACCATTCTGGAGATAGCGGGGCGGGGCGAGCTTCCCGCCGTCCAGGAGATGCAGGGAAGGAGCGTCCTTCCTCTTCTCTTCGGGAAGCATCTCGAACCGCGGCCGGCGTTCTCCCGGACGCTGTGGAACAAGCCGCGTTATGCGGTGCTGGACTCTCGCCACAAATACATTTGGGACAGCCGCACCGGGGCAAGCGAGCTCTACGACCTGGACCGCGATCCGCAGGAGGCGGTCAATCTAGCAGACGAGAGCAACGTCACGGCTGGATTCTTCCGGGAGCAAGTCTTTCACTGGCTTCGCGAACAGGAACACCTACGAGCGGGAGCCCCTCCCCCCGAAGAAGCACTGGTTCCGGAGGACTTGGGACGCTATCTGGGCGGCGTCGGCTACCTTCATTACATCGAGCGCGAAATGGAGCCGGACAAGTAACATGATCGATTCCCATGCCCATCTGGAGATGGAGGCCTTCGATCGCGATCGCGAGAACGTTTTGCGCCGGGCCAAGATGGCGGGCGTCGAGACCATCCTCTCCTTGGCTCTCCTGGACGAAGGCGCCTCCTACGCCAAGGCCTTCGAGGTGGTGGACGCCCATCCGGAGCTCCTGACCGCCATCGGGTGTCATCCTCACGAAGCCAAGTGCTTTGGAAGCGATGGGGAGAAGACTCTGGCGCGGTTGAGCCAGCGACCCCGGTTGGTGGCCATCGGCGAGGTGGGGCTGGACTATCACTACAACTGGTCTCCCCCCGAGACGCAACGGGACGTGTTTCGCCGTCAGATCCGGGTGGCGAGAAGTCTCGGGCTGCCCCTCATCATCCACCAGAGGGAGGCGGAGAAAGACCTCATCGAGATTCTCGACCAGGAGAAGGCGAGTGAGGTCGGGGGTATTCTGCACTCCTTCACCGCCGGCCGGGAGACGGCCCTGGCCGCGATCGAGCGCGGCTTCCTGATCTCCTTCTCCGGCATCCTGACCTTCAAGAACGCCGAGTCGCTCCGGGAGGTGGCCCGGGAGCTCCCGCCGGACAAAATCCTGCTGGAGACGGACTGCCCGTACCTGGCTCCCGTGCCGCACCGGGGGAAGCGGAACGAGCCGGCCTTCGTGCGGGAGACGGCCGCCACCCTGGCGGGCTTGAAGGGTACCACCGTGCGGGAGGTCGAGGAGGCCACCGATGAGAATTTCCGGCGCTTTTTCGGTCTCTGACCTCCCATGGCCTAGCATTGCTTGACCCAACGATTTCCGTAATAATGAGGACCCTGTGGCGGACGAGCATTCCTTCGACGTTGTTTCGGAGGTGGACCTCCAGGAGGTCAAGAACGCTCTGCAGCAGGCGATGAAGGAGATTCAAACCCGTTTCGACCTCAAGGGAAGCCACACCGAGATCCAGCTGAGCGAGGGGGCGCTCGAACTGTCATCCATCGACGAGTTCAAATTGAAGAGCGCCCTGGACATTCTGAAGAGCAAGTTAGTCAAGCGGCAAGTCTCCCTCAAGGCACTGCGACCGGGGAACGTCGAGTCCGCGCTGGGCGGCACGGCGCGACAGCGGATCGAGCTTCAAAACGGCATCCCCATCGAGAAGGGGCGGGAGATCGTCAAGCTGATCAAGAACACCAAGCTCAAGGTGCAGGCTTCGATTCAAGGAGATCAATTGAGGGTGACTGGCAAGAACAAGGACGATCTGCAGAAAATCATTCAGCTCTTGCGCGATACCGACCTGGACATTCACATGGAGTTCACGAACTACCGATAGGACGACTCATGCAGGCTCCCGAACCCAGCCGACCCGCTTGGCCTCCCGTTGGTCTCGACGAGATCTTCGCCGAGGTCCAAGAAGAGCTGACCGCGGTGGATCGTTTCATCGAAGAAAAGATCCACAGCAACGTCGACCTGATCCAGTCGAGCACCCGGTACATTTATAAGAGCGGCGGCAAGCGGATCCGTCCGGCGCTTCTCCTCCTCGCCGCCAAGCTTTGCGGATACCAGGGCGGAAAGGCCCACTACTACGCGGCGGTAATGGAGTTCATCCACACCGCCACGCTGATCCACGACGACATCATCGATGAGGCGACCCTCAGGCGCGGGCAGACCTCGGTGAACACGCTGCTCGGTAACGACGTGACGGTGTTGTTAGGAGACTATCTTTACATCCGATCCATGGGCCTGGCCATTGAATTGGGTAACCTGAAGATACTTCAGGTGATCTGTGACGTCACCCTCCGGATGATCGAGGGAATGATCCTGGAGTTGAATCGGAGGGGTGACATCAAGATCAGCGAAGAGGAGCATCTCGAGATACTGAAGCTCAAGACGGCTTACCTCTTCAGTGGGTGTGCAAGGATCGGCGCGCTGTTGGCGGAGGGCGGAGACGAGCACGAACGGATCCTGGCCGAGTACGGGCTCAACGTGGGCATGGCCTTCCAGGTCGTCGATGACATGTTGGACTTTACGGCGGATGAGAAAGAATTGGGCAAGCCGGTTCTCTCCGACCTCAAGGAGGGCCACGTCACCCTGCCCGTGCTCTATGCCTTGCAGGCCGAGCCCCGCGCCGTACCCACCATCCAGGCGGTCATCGACAGGAAGGCCACCGACGAAGTGAGCGGGAAAGAGATTCTCGAATTGGTCCGCCGTCATCGGGTGCTCGACAAGGCTCGCGGTGTGGCGGAGGAGTACTCTCGCCAGGCGAAGCAGACCCTGGCCCCCTTGCCCGATTCACCTCTCAAGGAATCTTTGCTGGCCCTGGCCGACTACGTCATCGAGCGCAATCTCTAGCCGCGCCCCCTTGAGGGTGCGGCGTGGAAGAACGTTCGGATATGCGTTCCTGTCGGGGCCGGCTCTCTTGAAGACGCCCGGCCGGCCCCCTTCCCATCCCCCTCGTTATTCCAAGCGTTCCCTGCCCCCCTATCGGCACATCCCCGGTCAGACCCCGCATCCGGAGCGCGATCCCGCCGGTCACATGTTCGGGCGGAGGGAGGTCGTGCCGGAAACCTGGAGCTCCGACCGGTGGAGAGACAATGAGCTCTATCTTTACGGTGTCGATCTCTTCAATCTTGGTTACTGGTGGGAGGCTCACGCCGCTTGGGAAAGTCTTTGGCAGACGACGCGGCCAAGCGACGTGGCGGCCCTCTTTCTACAAGGTCTCATCCAGGTCGCCGCTGCTTTGGTGCAACATCGGGCCGGCCGGGCGAGCGGCGCCAGACGCTTGGCATCGAAAGGCGTCGCCAAGCTGCGCGCCGTGTGCCAAGAGCTCGGGGGGACCAGCCAGGAGCCGGAAACCACCTACATGGGTGTGGGCGTCGGTGCAATTGCCGACGCCGTCGAGGTCTTCATGGTTTCCCAGGCACGCCAAGACGTCGCCCCTCCATTCGTCGAGCTTGCTTAGCGTTGCGGGAAGGGAGATCCGTCCGCGGCGGGGCGGGCACGCGGAACGTTGGGACCAGGCGCACTTCGGGGCCGCAAGGCTCTATGCTATACTCCGCTTGTTCATGAAAAAGCAGGAGCTCTTGATTGCTGCGGCAGTTGCCGCGGCCGTCGCCTTCATGCTCGGTTTGGTCCTGGCGGGTGCCGTTGCACCCCACGCCTCCCGCTCCTCTCCTGAAAACCGGGCGTCCTTTCCCGATCCCGGACCCACCCCGGTACCGAGGTCGAACGCACTCTCCGGACTCGTCGATTTCTCGGACATGGTGGAGAGAGTCAATCCGGCAGTGGTGAACATCACCGCTAGCGGCACCGACGAGGTGGGTTTGCCGAGCGGCAGCTCGACGGGGAATCCTTTCGATTTCTTTGGCGATCCCCAAGAGGGATTGCAGTTGCCAAGACGGGGCTCCGGCTCCGGTTTCTTCATCGACACGGAAGGTTACCTGCTGACCAATCATCATGTCATCGACGGTGCCGAGCGCGTGGACGTGACGCTCATCGATTCGCGGACCGTCCCCGCTAAGGTGGTGGGAAGTGACCCGGAGACCGATCTGGCGCTCCTGAAAGCCGAAGGGCCGGGCGAATACCCGGCCATTGCTCTCGGGGACTCGGACACCCTGCGGGTGGGAGAGTGGGTGTGCGCCATCGGCAACCCCCTCCGGCTCTACGATCATACCGTCACCGTCGGTGTGGTGAGCTACAAAGGGAGGGTGCTGTTCAACCCGAGCTTCGACAACTACATTCAAACGGATGCCGCCATCAACTTCGGTAACTCGGGTGGGCCGTTGCTCAACTCCCAGGGCGAGGTGGTGGGCATCAATACGGCGGTAAGCCAGCAAGGACAGGGAATTGGTTTCGCCATACCCGTCAACACTGCGAAAGAGATACTGTCGCAGCTCCGCGAGCGAGGTGGAGTGGCGCGCGGGCACTTGGGAGTCAGTCTGGACGATGTGGACGAGGAATACCAGAAGCAGCTCGGACTTCCTGAACAGCGAGGCGCGGTGGTGACGCGGGTTACTCCCGGCTCGCCAGCGGACAAGGCGGGCGTCAAGCGGTACGATGTGATCGTGGCGGTGGACGGTAACGCGGTCGAGACCGGAGCCGATCTGGTAAAGGCCATAAGCTCTTCGGAGCCCACCACGCCCGTTCAGCTGAGTGTCTACCGGGACGGGAAGCGGCTGGAGCTCGCGGCGACTCTCGACCAGCGGTTCTCACACGAGGAGAAATCCGATCCGGAGATCCCCACTCGTCAACCCGATCCGGTCGATAAGCTCGGCCTCACCGTGCAGCCACTGACCGAGAGTGCCATCCGGCGCTACGGCTTTCCCGAAGAGCTGGAGGGAGTCATGGTGGCCCGGGTCAAGCCGCTCAGTTCCGCGGACGACGAAGGCATACGACGTGGAGACGTCATCTCCGAGATCAACCGGCGAGCCGTCGCCAATCTGAACGGCTACCTGCAAGCGATAGCGGGTGCGAGACCGGGCGACGTGCTCCTACTCTACGTCGTGAGAAGTCCAGAAATCTCGTTCATTGCCAAGGTTCGGCTCGAGTAACAGAGTCTCGCTCTGCGGCTCCGCTCGATCCCGACGCCGATAGCAGCGACGATGCCGAGACAATCCTCGAATAGAAGTAGGCCAGGGCCGTGAAACCTCGCATACTCGTGGTGGACGACGAAGAATCCATCCGAAAAACGATGCGCATGACCCTCGAGTACGAGGGATTCGAGGTGTCGGAAGCCGCCTCCGGTGCGGAGGCCATTCAGGCGGTGGAGGCCGATGTTCCCGATCTAGTCTTCTTGGACATCAAGATGCCGGGCGTCGATGGACTGGAAGTGCTGGGACAGCTCAAGGAGAAGTCGCCGGCCACCCAGGTCATCATCATCAGCGGACACGGAAACGTGCAGACGGCGGTGCAAGCCACCAAGCTGGGGGCTTTCGACTTCATCGAAAAGCCCTTGGAGACGGAGCGCGTCTTGCTGGCGGTACGGAACGCCGCGGCGCGGAAAGAGCTGGAAGAGGAAGTTGGCCAGCTGCGGCGACAGTTCAAGCGCCAATACCGGATGGTGGGCTCCGGTCCGGCCATGGAGAGGGTCCAAGAATCGATCCGCCGCTCGGCGCCGACCAATGCCACCGTCCTCATTATCGGCGAGTCCGGCACCGGCAAGGAGCTGGTGGCGCGTGCCATCCACGCCAATAGTAATCGAGCCCGCGGACCCTTCATTCAGGTCAACTGTGCCGCGATTCCCGAAGACCTGATCGAGAGCGAGCTATTCGGACACGAAAAGGGCTCCTTCACCGGCGCCACCGCCAAGCAAATCGGCAAATTCGAGCAGGCACACCGCGGCACCATCTTCCTCGACGAAGTCGGGGACATGAGCGCTCGCACCCAGGCGAAGGTGCTGCGGGTCTTACAAGAGGGTGAAGTAGAGAGGGTCGGCTCGGCGACCACCAACAAGGTCGACGTGCGGGTGATCGCGGCAACCAACAAGCGCTTGGAGGACGAGATCGCGGCCGGAAGGTTTCGGGAGGATCTCTACTTCAGACTTTCGGTCATACCGATCGAGATGTCACCGCTGCGGGAGCGAAGCGAGGACATCCCGGCGCTCGTTTCTCACTTCATCGAGCAGTTCTCGCAAGAGGATCACCTGAGGAAGAAGAGATTCTCTCCCCAGGCTATGGAGCGTCTGCAGAAATACTCTTGGAAGGGCAACATCCGCGAGCTGCGGAATACCGTGGAGCGGCTCCTCATCATGACCAGCGGTGAGGTCATCGGCGTCGACGTTCTCCCGGACAACATACGCTACGCCGATGAGGCGGTCTCGCCGGACCATCTGACGGCGGGCACACTGAAGGAGTTCAAGGAAGTGAGCGAGAGGGCCTTCCTGGTCGCCAAGCTCAGGGAGAACGACTGGAACATCTCGCAGACCGCACAGGTCATCGGCACCCCCCGAAGCAATCTCTACAAGAAGCTCGAACAGTACAAGATCTCGCAGGAAACCGACGGTTAACAGAGCGGCTCTGGGGAGGGGAAAACGGCGCCGCGGCGAGAATGCCGATCGTTTAACGGTATACGTCCTTCCGATGCCCGACCTTAACGACGTAGACGACGAGATTCTCATCCTCTACGGAGTAAATAATCCGATACATCCCTTGACGAACTCGATACCTCTCCTGGCCGGACAGCTTTTCGCAACCCGGAGGTCGGGGATTGGCTGCCAGGCTGCGGATGCGGCGCACGATACGCTGTCGGTCGCCTTTTCGGTCGATGGTTTCGATTTCCTTGCGCGCCGAGGCCTTGATCAAAATCCTATATCTTCCCACGTCTCTTGAGATCCTTCACGACGTCCTCGAAGGGAAGGTTGGGCTCGCCGGCTCGGTCCTGGAAGGCCTCGAGATCTTCGGCATCCTCGGCCAGGGCGAGCTTCACCGCCTCGTTCACCAAATCGGATATCGGGCGGTCCGTCTCGGCGGCCTTTAGCCTCAGAGCCCGGTGGATCTCGGGATCGAAATAGACGGTGGCGCGTTTCGGTTCTTCGCTCATATCGACATCTTAACGTCTAAACGTTTAAACGTCCAGATCGGAGATGACCCCTGCTGGGCCGGCTCGGTCTATTTAGCCTATTTAGAATCGAGCGCTCGGCGGGCTCGCTCGATCTGCTCGGCGAGAGGCTGAGAAGCGACTCCCCGCGGGAGGTCTTCCTTTCCACCGAGGCTCGAAAATCCCATACCCGGGCCACGCTTTCGTCGAAGGCATCGGAGAAGCCGCGAAGCGATTTCAGATCGAGCGTCGCGGGATCCACTCCCTTTTCGGCGGCGCTTGCCAGGATCTCCCCCACCAGGCGGTGTGCCTGACGAAAATCGACTCCCCGGTCGACCAGATAGTCGGCGAGCTCGGTGGCCAAGAGATCGGAGGAAAGAGCGGCCTGCATCGCTTCGGCGCGAACGGTGACGGATGCGATCGTCTCGCGAACGACGGGAAGCGTGGCGGTCAGCGTGTCGATGGCGTCGAAGACAGGCTCCTTGTCTTCCTGGAGATCCCGCTGGTATCCGGTGGGAAGCCCTTTGACGGTGGTAAGGAGCGCCATCAGGTCTCCCACCACCCGGCCGCACTTGCCTCGTACCAGCTCCAGTCCATCGGGGTTTCGCTTCTGCGGCATCAGGCTGCTTCCGGTGGCATAGGCTTCGTCGATCTCGAGAAATCCGAACTCGGCCGTCGACCAGAGAATGAGATCTTCGGCCATTCGGGAGAGATGGGTTGCCAGGATGGACGCCGCGGACAAGAACTCCAGAGCGAAGTCCCGAGAGGAAACGGCGTCGATGCTATTTTCGAGGATCGAGAGAAAGCCGAGCTCGTCGGCCAGAGCTTCGCGGTCCACGCCCATGGAGTTGCCAGCCAGCGCTCCCGCACCGAGCGGAAGCTCCAGAATGCGCGTGCGGGCCTGCCCGAGCCGTTGGTGGTCTCTGTCCATGGCCCAGAAGTAAGAGAGCAAATACTGAGCGAAGACTACCGGCTGACCCCGCCGAAGGTGGGTGTATCCGGGGAGTAGAACCTCACGCGTCTCTTCGGCTCGGTCCAGCAAGGTTCTCTTTAGGCTGCGGATCTGCTCTTGCAGAGATAGAACGCTCGCCGCCAGATGGAGACGGAAGCCGGTCACCGCGAG
This sequence comes from Vicinamibacteria bacterium, assembly GCA_035291825.1. GTDB lineage: Bacteria > Acidobacteriota > Vicinamibacteria > Marinacidobacterales > DATDRI01 > DATDRI01. The sequence continues at coordinate 13,125 of DATDRI010000371.1, forward strand.
ATCGTTGCGGCTACGGCCGGCCGGAAGCTTTCCCGCCAGCTCCGGACCGACGGCTTCGCCCAGCAGGCGCTCGACCGCGGTATGAATGTCCTCGTCGGATTCGGCGAAGGGAGTGGGCGCCTCGCTCAACCGGCGCCCCACTTGCTCCAATCCTTGCTCGATGGCGCGACACTCGTCCGGTGTGAGCCGTCCGGCCTGCCGGAGACCGCGGGCATAAGCTTGGTTGATGCGGATCTCTTCCGCCGCCAGTCGTTGGTCGAAATCGATGGAACGACCCAACCGCTCCAGGGAAGGCGCGGTCTTCTTACGGAACCGGCCTCCCCAGAGCTTCAATGGAGATATCCCGTGTTGTGAGCACTCACTTGTTGGACCCGGCTCCGGCAGAAGAGGAAGGTGGCGCGGCGATGACCGGGGTGGGCTTGGATCCGGACCCCGAGGAGGCCCCGGCACTCTTGAGTTTCTCCGCCCAGCGCCGGAGAGGGGGCGAAAGCTGAGGCGAGGATTTCGTGGCCAGGTGACGGATTCTCTGCGGTAGTCCGAAAAGCCGAATGAATCCTCCCGCGTCCGCCTGGCTATAGACGTCGTCTTCGCCGAAGGTGGCGAACTCTTCCCGGTA
>DATDRI010000372.1:0-3206 GCA_035291825.1 Vicinamibacteria bacterium
CACCCGAAGTACCAGACACCCTACGTGGCTTTTCTGGCCCTCGGCGTCGTTAGCACGGTTCTTTTGCTTGGAAACGCCACCCTTTCCCGGGGCTCCTCCCAGCTCTTCTGGTTGACCTTCCGATTGTCGGGCATCTGCTTCTTGCTCTCATACCTTTTGATGTTCCCGGCCTTCTTGGTCTTGAGATACAGGCAACCCAACCGGCCGCGCAGCTACCGCGTTCCGGGAGGAGCCATGGTGGCCTGGACGGCCACCGGTCTCTGCACGTTCTTCATCGGGGCCGGCACGGTATTGTTCTTCGTCCCTTCTCCCTCGGCGGAAAACGGACTCGAGGAGAGTCTCCTTCTCCTCGGACAAACCGTTCTCACCGTGGTGGTTGGTTTATGGCTGATCCCGAGGTCGAGGGTCGGGCCCGTCCCCGCAAAGGAGCGCTCGTCCGAACCGGGGTGAAGAGTGAGCTCGCAGCCGGGTCGAATTCGCAGGCACGAGATGACCCGGCCGCGCGAGCGGAGCTTTCTCGCGCGGCCTCGATCATCGTCGCCTCTCAATTCCTGATGACGACCTTGTTCAGCGTGCCGGTGAACTTGAACGGCACCCGGTAGTCCTCGCTGACCGGCGTCCCCGTGTCCTCACCGACATCCAGAGTCTCATCGAGTGAAAGCCGGAACGCGATGGTCCGCGGGAACCTGGTTTCGGCCACCGTCTTGCCGTCGACGGGGAGTGTCGCGGCACCGCCTTTGCCGGAACCGCCGCCTTCGTATTTGAAGTCGAATGCGATGGTGTGTTTGCCGGGCGTGAGCTTGTCGTTCCCGACGAGGTTGTAGCGCTCAACTCCGGCCAGGTTGTAGTGGAATACCGGTTTTCCGCCGATCACATAAAGACCATAGCCCGCGAAGCGTCCGCCGTGGGTCACCAGCAACCCCTCGGCCCCGCCCTGGGGGATCTCGACATCGGCGGTAACGCTGAAGGACTTGTTCTTGACGTCGGGCGCACTGCCTTCCGGGATGCGAAGCATTCCAGGGTAATAAACGAACTCGGAGCGGCCGGTGGTCAGGCTGGGACGATTGCTCACGTCCAACCGCTCCACGCGGCTATTGTCGATGGGGAGCACGTTGTACCTGGCGGCCTCGATCCAGAAGAGGTCCTGTAGCTCTCGGAGCTTCTTGGGCTCCCTGTCCGCGAGGTTCACCGCCTGGCTGAAGTCGTCATTGATGTTGTAGAGCTCCCACTTGTAGTCATCGACGTCGACCGGCTGAGCGATGCTCACCCACGGGGCAATGGGAGGTGTTGTGGTGGCGAACCAGCCGTCGTTGTAGATGCCGCGGTTGGCGACCATCTCGAAGTATTGCGTGCGCCGGCGCGACGCCGCCTTCGGATCGTCGAAGGTGTAGACCATGCTCACGCCCTCGAGCGGTTTCTGCGCCACCCCGTTGAGCACCGACGGCGTCTCGACGCCCACCGCCTCGAGGAGGGTGGGTGCGATGTCGATGACGTGGTGGAACTGAGTGCGGATGCCCCCCTTGTCCTTGATGCGGGCCGGCCAGGAGATGACCATCCCGTTCCGCGTGCCGCCGAAGTGCGAGGCGATCTGCTTGGTCCACTGGAACGGCGTGTCCATGGCGTGCGCCCAGCCCGCCGGATAATGGTTGAACGTCATCGGGCCGCCGAGCTCGTCCATGCGGCGAAGCACTTCCGCCGGATCCTCCGGAATCGCGTTGAACATGGTCAGCTCGTTGAGGAGTCCCTGCATCCCGCCCTCGGCGCTCGCACCGTTGTCACCCTGAATGTAGATGACGAGCGTGTTGTCGAGATCGCCCGTCTCTTCGATCGCATCGACGATGCGGCCCATCTGGTAGTCGCAGTGCGAGAGCGCGGCGGCGTACACCTCCATCATGTGGGCGAAGACCTTCTTCTGATCCGCAGAGAGGCTGTCCCAGGCGGGAATACCAGGGGCACGCTCGGTCAGCTTCGCGTTCGGCGGAATGACGCCCAGATTCTTCTGGCGCGCGAAGGTCTCTTCGCGGACCCTATCCCAGCCTTGGTCGAACTGGCCCTTGAACTTCGCGATCCAATCCTTCGGCGCGTGGTGCGGGGCGTGGGCCGTGCCCGGAGCGTAGTAGGTCAACCAGGGCTTCTGGGGAGCCACCGAGTGCAACATGCGAATCCGCGCAATCGCGTGGTCGGCCATGTCCCTGTCGAAGAAGTAGTCCTTCTCGTCGTGGGGCGGTTCGATGGGCTTGATGTTCTCGACGAGGGCGGGGTTCCATTGGTTCGTGTCCCCACCGATGAAACCGTAGAAGTACTCGAAGCCCAATCCCGTCGGCCATAGATCGAAAGGCCCCGCCTGGCTGGTGTGCCAGTCGGGCACGTTGTGATTCTTGCCGTACCAGGCGGTGTTGTACCCGTTTTGCTTGAGCGTTTCGGCAAACGTTCCCGCGCTCTTAGGCATGAGAGAGTTGTAGCCCGGGAAGCCCGTTCCCAGCTCCATGATGATCCCGGTCGCGGCGGTGTGATGGTTGCGCCCGGTGAGGAGCGCCGCCCGCGTGGGGGAGCAGAGCGCGGTGGTGTGGAACTGCGTGTAGCGAAGACCGTTTTGCGCCAGACGGTCGAACGTCGGTGTGGGAATCGGCCCGCCGAAGGTCGAGGACGCGCCAAAGCCGACGTCGTCGGTCAGGATGAGCAGGATATTGGGGGCGCCTTGCGGTGGTTTGACTTCCTGCGGGAAGTCCTTACTCGAGTCAGCCGCTTTCCGCCCGATGTGTCCTTTGAACTCGGGCTCCGGCCGCGGCAGGACCTCTTGCGCCGTGGCCGTGACCTGGAACACTGCGCAAAGAACGAGGCCGAGGCTACAGCGCAGCGCCAGATCCATGAAGCAAGTGAGTCTCATTCTCATCAGTCTTCTCCTTTTTCGTGAAATCTCCTTCCGAACAGTATCAAATTTCCTCCCGAAGGACATCCGCTGCTTTGAGACTTGCCGTCTCACTCAAATCATCCCTTTCGTTCCACTGGAGAGTACCGAAACACGACGCTCGAACGCCTGAGTTCTACTTCAGCAAGACCCAACCAGTCTCCGATCTCCATAGCCAACGTTTTTTGCCACGCCAGACTCGTTAGTGCTACGTTAAACGGGGCTATGAAATCGGGGCACGATCTTTATTTAATCCGTGACAAAAATTGCCTATCCCTCTTCGTCTTCCTCCTCCTCC
>DATDRI010000373.1:0-2284 GCA_035291825.1 Vicinamibacteria bacterium
TCGATCCGCGCCGGAGCGATCTTCGCTTGCAGGAGGGATTCGATCTCCTCTTGACGGCGGGAGGAATCCGGGGAGAAGCCGAAGTGAATTCTGGAGGGCGGCGTCTGCGCGCCCAGGCCGGCTACAACCACGACGGCCAGAGCGGCTCTTCCGAAACTTCGCGACGAGACAACCATCCATTCCACCGCGCCGATCATATAAGATCGGTGGGTCGCGAAAAACCGCGGAAGGGAAGGAGTCAGGATGGACTGTGCGAAAGTCAATTTCAGTGACAGCCCGCCGTCCATCATGATCCCGCGAGAATACAACGCTGCCGTCGAGTTCATCGACCGTCATTTGCATCACGGTCGAGGGGAGCGCAAGGCACTCATCGATGAGAACGGCACCCACACCTACGCCGATCTGGCCGAGCGCGTGAACCGGGCGGGCAACGCCCTCGGCGGCCTCGGCGTGGAGATGGAGACGCGGGTGATGCTGTGTCTCCCGGATACGGTGGATTTCCCCGCCGTCTATTGGGGCGCTCTCAAGATCGGGGCGGTGGCGATTCCGGTCAGCACGATGCTGACCAGCAGGGATCTCGATTACATGCTGCGCGACAGCCGGGCACGAGTTCTGGTGGTGAGCGGCGACCTCTACGAGAAGTTCGAGCCGATTCTTGATGACCAACCGTTTCTGCGCCAGGTCGTCGTCTGCGGAGCGGACGCTCATGGCCATCGGCGTTTGGAGGAGCTCACGGCCAGTGCCTCGACGAAGCTCGAGCCCGCCTCCACTACCTCCGACGACGTCGCCTTCTGGCTCTACACCTCCGGCACCACCGGTGGACCGAAGGGGGCGATGCATCTCCACCGGGACTTGGTCTACACCGCGGCGACGTACGGTGTGCCGATCCTCGGTATCGAGCCGGACGACACGGTGTTCTCGGCCGCCAAGATGTTCTTTGCCTACGGCCTCGGCAACTCTCTGACCTTTCCCTCCTACGTCGGCGCCTGCACGGTCGCCCTCGCCGGGCGATCTACTCCGGAGTCGGTGATGCAGGTCCTGCAGGAGCATCAGCCGACAATCTTCTATGGCGTGCCGACGCTCTACAGTGCCATCCTGGCAGACCCGAGCAACAAACGCGAAACCGGCTCGCAACGGTTGCGCCGGTGCGTTTCGGCCGGCGAGGCTCTGCCTGAAGAGGTCGGCAAACGCTGGGAGGAACGCTTCGGCGCACCGATCCTGGACGGGCTGGGTAGCACCGAGATGCTGCACATCTTCCTCTCCAACCGTCCGGACGACTACCGCTACGGTACCAGCGGCAAGGCGGTGCCCGGCTATGAGCTCAGAGTCGTCGGAGAGGACGGACAGGTTGTGCCCCCGGGCGAGATAGGGGAGTTGGTGGTGAGGGGAGGCTCATCCGCCGTAGCCTACTGGAACCAGCGAGAGAAAAGCCTTGCTACCTTCCAGGGCAGGTGGACGCGCACCGGGGACAAGTACACCCGCGATGAGGCCGGCTACTATCACTACCGGGGCCGATCCGATGACATGATGAAGGTGAGCGGGCAATGGGTATCGCCCTTCGAGGTCGAGTCGGCGTTGCTGGGGCACGAGAAAGTGCTGGAGGCGGCGGTGGTGGGCCATGCCGATGAACAGGGGCTCATCAAACCCACGGCCTTCGTAGTGTTGAAGAACGCACAAGACGCCTCCGACGCTCTGATCAAAGAGCTCAAGGATTACGTCAGGGGTCAGCTCGCGCCCTACAAGTATCCACGCAGGATCGAGTTCGTCGAGGGACTCCCGAAAACCGCCACCGGCAAGGTCCAGCGCTTCAAGCTGCGTTAGAAAAAAGAAAATAATACCGACAAGAGACAGAATTTGCAGCAATCCTAACCGATGCTACCTCTCTAAATCACTCGAGTACAGTGCTTTATCTTTGGTCACCGAGAACCTGCTTCCGTGTGGAATTGGCCTGGATCCGCTCCTGGAAGTTCTCACTTGCGGGTTGCGGGTCGGGTGCCCAGTCGACGTACCCTGGCGGATCGTAAGCGGGATTGCGTTTCACGACGATCGGGCCTGCCACGGGAGAATAGCTCGGCGGCGTTACTGTGAACAGCTCGTATCGATGGGGTAAACGTCTGCTGCTCGGTCTTCGGGGAGTGACACGGTAGGAGAATTCTGCTATCCTCTGCCGCAACTTACCGGCTTCCGGAGAAAAGTCATGATGCAACCCGGCCAGATGCTCTCCCATTACCGACTGGTCGAGAAGATCGGCGAGGGGGGCATGGGCTACGTCTACAAGGCCCTC
>DATDRI010000374.1:0-1901 GCA_035291825.1 Vicinamibacteria bacterium
TGCAGGATAATCCGGACGCGTTGTTGGCGCTCGGTCGATAATCCTACGCGAGGCCGTGGATTGCCGTCAACCGCTGTCCGAGCCGAACTTGCTACACTGCGAGCGTTTGCGGGGTAACACGATAATGGACGCCTGAAGCGCGGATAATCGATAAAGGTAGTGGCCGGTGTGATACCGAGTGGTCGCGACAATCGGGAGCGTCGATTCGAGAGACCGTCTCAGTCCAGAGGGCTGCGCACGCCGCGGCCGCCGCGGTTGAGAACGTGGGTGTACATCATCGTTCTCACGTCTCGATGTCCGAGAAATTCCTGGATCGTGCGAATGTCGTAACCGTTTTCGAGTAGGGTTGTGGGGGGATTCTTTCTCATGGTGGAGGGGGGTCTCATCGATTATGCGGGCCACGACAACGACGCCGCGACCATGCTCCAGGAGATCCTGGACTTCGACGAGGCGCTGGGCTTGGGACTTCGCTTTCAGTCCGACAACCCTCAGACACTGGTGGTGGTGACCGCCGATCATGGTACCGGGGGTTTTTCCTTCACCTATTCGGGATGGCGGGGCGAGCAGGAGCCGCTGGCCAACGGTCAGACGTACCGGCCCCGTTGGTACTACCCGGGCGAAGCCGAGCTGCGCCTCTTGGGAAGACAAGACCGCTCCTTCTGGAGAATCCTGGAGAGAGCGGGAGCCGATCCCGCCAAGCTTCAGGAAGAGGTGCAGAGCGCGACCGGTCTCTCCCTCACGTCCGACGAGGCGGCACGGGTTCTGGCTCGCAACCCGGAAGGGCACGCCGAGACCAGCGACTTTCGCGAGTTCTACACCGAGCCGGAGGTCGTTCCGCTGGCTCTATTGGGTCGGGCGCTCTCGCGACAAACGTCGGTCGTCTGGTCCACCGGTGGACACACCTCCGATCCCGTTCTCACATTCGGGATCGGTCCGGGAGCGGAGGGGCTGAGGGGCGTCTATCGGAACACGCACCTGCACGATGTCATGAAGCGAAGCCTGGAGGCGGCGGAATAAACCCTCTCCTCCTACTCTTTGGCAACGGTTACGTCTCCGCTGAAAGTGGAAGCTTCGATCAGGACGCTTCCGTCGCCGTGGACGGGTTAGAAGGCCAGCTCATCCGACGATCTCACACCCGACGTCTTCCAGTACGGCCTTTCTGACCTGGGGTCCGGATGGGCCCATGCCGATATCCTGTCCTATGACGGTACCCACGCCTCGCACTATTAGCCTCATCCGTTGATACTCAAACTCCTGGTCCCGCTTGAAATTTTCCGTGTTTGCAAGCTGGCGGAAGACCACCTTCGTTTCCGACCGGTCAACGGAGCCAGTGACGTCTGCAACGGCAACTCCACCTTGGTACAGCTTGTTGGGATCTCGAGTGGCAACCCAGCCTGGCTCCACGGCTCCTTGGAGGAGTGCGGCGACAGAAGCGATCGGGTCAATTTGGTGAGTCCAGATCCAGTGCAGAGCTCCGCCGCTAACCGCCACCATCACCACGCTAAGACCCAGCTTGAATAGGAACTCAGTCATGACCTTCTAACGGCCTGCGGTTGAACTGGGGGCGACTCGCCCGCAAAACACAAACATCATTTCCTTACCTATACACCGGCACCAGCCCTCGCCCGGAGGCCGGCCTTTCGAGCGCCCGCCAGTTCCAACCGAGGGTTAGGCGGAGCGCTACTGCGCAAACATCTCTCGAAGCACGCTGAGCGCTTGCCCAAGCACAAGAGGCGACAGGGCACCGAGACGCTTGACCAGCCTGTCGCGGTCCACAGTCCGAATCTGGTCGAGGACAACGTGAGCAGACTTGCCCTGAAACCTGCAGGACACTCGGAACGGGTACGAGTGGCTACCTGTGGTAAGCGGCGCGACGATGAAGGTCCGCAGGTCAGCGTTCA
>DATDRI010000375.1:0-1712 GCA_035291825.1 Vicinamibacteria bacterium
CCACTCGTCAAATTTCAACGGACTTCAGTATAACTTCGATGTCCACAACTTCAGTGCCAACAATTATGAGTTCGTCTCCAGGTTGATGTACGAAAAGATCTTGAAGGACAAAGTCGGTTTGAATGAGAAGACTATCTTCTCTTACCAGGACAACGAGAAGGTCAATGAGAAGTTATACTGAAGTCCGTTGAAATTTGACGAGTGGCTCCGCCGTGGGATACTCCACGGTTCACAACAGGAGGGAGCCACCAATGAGAAGAGACACGAAACAACGCAAGCGAGCCCTCGCGGGATTGAGGGCGATCTCGGGCCAGGATGAGATGTTGGGCACCTTGGTCCGCGTGATCAGCTCGGGCAAGCAGGCCCTCGACGCGGTGATGCTGGAGATGGGGCGCATGGTGGCGGAGAGCGTGATGCTGATGGAGCGCGAGGAGGTAGCGGGGCCGGATTATTATCCCACCGACCCGGCGTTCAAGAAGTGGGCGCATGAGGAGGGCTCCCTCTATCTCGGCGACCAGAAGGTCAAAGTGACACGTCCCCGGCTGCGGCACGTGGAGCAAGGGGAGGTCACCCTCCAGTCCTATGCCCGATTGCGCACCCCCGGGGCATTCTCCGAGGAACTGCTGGAGAAGATCCTCCGCGGCGTGTCGGCCCAGAAGTATGCCGAGACCGTCCTCCAGGCGGGCGAGGCCTTGGGGGTGTCGTCCTCGACCGTCTCCCGCAAGCTGGTGGACCTGACCGCCACGAAGCTGAAGGAATTCCAAGAACGATCCCTGGCCGACTTCAAGCCGTTCGCGGTGTTCCTCGACACGATCCACCGGGGCGGCGAGGCTTTTCTCGTCGCGCTGGGCGTGGATGTGAGTGGTCAGAAGATGGCTTTGGGGTTTTGGCAAGGCTCCTCGGAGAATCACGAGATCTGTGAGGCGCTGTTCAGGGATCTGGAGCGTCGCGGCCTGGCGCTCTCCCGGCGGATCCTTTTCGTGACGGATGGCGGGAGTGGCCTGCTCAAGGCCCTGCGGGAGCGGTTCGGCAAAAAGCTCCTACAGCAACGCTGCGCCATTCATAAGAGCCGGAACCTGCAGCGGCACCTGGCCAAGCCGTATCGGATCGAGGCGCATCGGCGGCTCATGTTGGCCTTGGAACAGACCAGCTACGCCGACGCCAGACGGATGCTGCTGGAGCTGGAGGCGTGGCTGCGGGCCAAGAACGAGTCGGCGGCGGATTCGCTCCTGGAGGCGTTCGAGGAGCTGTTGACGACACATCGGCTGAAGGTGCCGGCCTTGCTACGCAAGACGCTGCTGTCGACCAACCCGATCGAGAGTATGTTTTCCCTGGTCCGGCACAGTGAGCGGAATATCAGGCGTTCACGAGGGAGTGCGATGCTCCAACGGTGGCTGGGGACGGTGTTGCTCTACTGCGAGCAGCAGTTCAATCGCGTGAAAGGCTTTGCAGGGATTGCACAGGTCCTTGCGACCATCGAGGCTGAGCAGGCGGAGACGCAGTCCGCTCCGACAACGAAAGCGGCGTGAAATAACCATGGAAGCCACTCAGAAAATTTCAACGGACATCTTGACAACTCCCGTATCGAAACTCGGCTCCTGTAATCAGTGACGGTACCGATCTGTACTGGAACGGGGGGTCGCTCGGATAGTCGTCTGGTCCCGCGACATCCCTCCGCTCGATCAGTATCACCGCGTCGAGCGTTTGCCCTG
>DATDRI010000376.1:0-2279 GCA_035291825.1 Vicinamibacteria bacterium
AATCCACCGACGCGTCTTCCAAGCGCGGGGACCGGCGATCTTCTTTGAGAACGTGAAGGGCTGCCGCTTCCCCGCGGTCTCCAACCTCTTTGGAACGATAGAGCGCGGTCGCCTCCTGTTCCGCGACACCCTGGAGCGCGTCACCAAGATCGTCCAGCTGAAGGCCGATCCTTCCCGATTCTGGCGCTCACCCGGCGCGTTCTTGTCGGCTCCCTTCACCGCGCTCACCTCCTTGCCGATGGAAGTGTCCGGGGGAGCGGTATTGGACGAGAGGACGTCCATTGAGGCCCTGCCGCAGATCCAGAACTGGCCCGACGATGGTGGCCCTTTCGTGACGCTGGGCCAGGTCTATACCGAGAACCTCGATCGGGGCGGGGTGATGAGCTCCAATCTCGGCATGTATCGGCTGCAGCTCGCCGGGAATCGCTACCAGGTGGGAAAGGAGATCGGTCTTCATTATCAGATCCATCGCGGGATCGGAGTCCATCATGCCATCGCGGTGCGCCGGGGAGAAGCTCTCCCAGTAAGCGTCTTCGTGGGCGGACCTCCCGCTCATAGCTTCGGCGCGGTGATGCCTCTCCCGGAAGGTCTCAGCGAGCTGCTGTTCGTGGGGATGCTGGGCGGGCGACGCTTCCGCTATACGCGAAGGGACGGCTTCGTCATTTCTTCCGATGCGGATTTTTGCATCACCGGAACCGTCGATCCCACCCGCACGCTCCCCGAAGGACCCTTTGGGGATCATCTGGGCTACTACAGTCTCACCCACGAGTTTCCGGTTCTGGAGATCCAAAAGATTTACCACCGCCGCGACGCCATCTGGCCGTTTACGGTGGTGGGCCGACCTCCCCAGGAGGATACGACGTTCGGAGCGCTCATCCACGAGATCACCGAGCCCATGGTGCCCGTTCAGCTCCCGGGATTGAAGGCCATCCACGCGGTGGACGCCGCCGGGGTCCATCCCCTGCTCCTCGCCGTGGGCAGCGAGCGCTACGTTCCTTACAGGCCTTACGGCGAGCGCATCCCCCAGGAGCTTCTCACCATCGCCCACGCGATTCTCGGCTTCGGACAGTGCTCTCTGGCGAAATATCTCTTCATCGTGGCCGGTGAGGACGACCCGGACATCGATATCCACCGTGTCGACGCCTTCCTGGGCCACGCCCTGGAGCGTGTCGACTGGACGCGAGATCTTCACTTCCAGACCCGAACCACCATGGACACCCTCGACTATTCGGGCACTGGAATCAACTCCGGCTCCAAGGTGATCGTGGCAGCCGCCGGGCGGAAAAAACGGGAGCTCGCCAAAGAGCTTCCTCGGCGTTTTCAGTTACCGGAGGGATTCTCGGCGGGGGCGCTCCCCCTGCCGGGCATCCTGGTCATCAAGGGACCACGCTTCTCCGATTACTCCCAGGCCGAAAAAGAGATGCAGACCTTCTCTTCGCAGATCGAAGCGACCTGCGATCTGGAGGGTCTGCCACTCGTCGTGCTGGTCGACGACGCCGACTTCGCCACGGAGAGCCTCCGCAATTTTCTCTGGGTGACCTTTACTCGCTCCAACCCCTCTCACGACATCTACGGCGTGGCGAGCTTCATTCAGCACAAGCATTGGGGTTGCCATAAATCCCTGATCATCGACGCCCGACTCAAGCCCCATCACGCCCCGCCCCTCATCGAGGATCCGGCGGTTTCCAAGAGAGTCGACGCCCTGGCCGCCAAGGGCAAGAGTTTGCACGGGATCTGGTGAACCGGCATAATGAACGAACGCCCTGACTGCAACACCCCATTTCGATTGTGAGACTGAGTCTTGACGCGTCGATCCGATCCCCCGGCCCGCACCGATCGCCAACAAATCGATCTGTCCTTCGAGTTCTATCCTCCTAAGACCGAAAAGGGAAGGGAGAGTCTGGCGAAGACGGTGGAGCGGCTCGCTTCCCTGGAGCCGGACTTCGTCTCCGTCACCTTCGGAGCCGGTGGGAGCGCGCGGGAAGGAACCCTGCAAACCTGCTTGAGCATCGTCCAACAGTCCGGACTCACGGCCGCCCCCCATATCTCTTGCGTCGGATCGAGCAAGGAGGTTCTCCGCGACTACCTGGAGCGTTACCGCGACGCCGGGTTCGAGCGCCTGTTCGTGTTGCGAGGGGACATTCCGAAAGGCGAGCCGGCACCCCCGGCCAGTGATTTCTCCTACGCCAACGAGCTGGTGGGTTACGTCAAGAAGTTCGGGGGCTTCAAGATCCACGTGGCCTGCTATCCGGAGTTTCATCCCGAGTCGAAGAGCCCTC
>DATDRI010000377.1:0-9560 GCA_035291825.1 Vicinamibacteria bacterium
TTCTTCCGGCCGATAACCCAGAGGCCCGCTTCGTGGAGTGGCGGGATCTTTTCGGTCGCGCCGGTCTGAGCTCACGTGAGGTCAAGCTCATTCTGGCTCTGGCGCGACGCATCCGCGGCGCGCGGAAAGGCCCTCAGCGGAAATGACGCCCCGGACCCGCTCTGGGAAAGGCTCCCCCTAGAGGCAGAGCAGGGTGGTGGTGCGGGTGACCCACTTCAGTCCCCCGATGGTGCCGGCGACCACCGCGGAAATATCGCTGAGCTCGTCGACCTCCAACAGCACGACGACGTCGTAGGGGCCGGTCACCGGGTCGACTCCCTTCACCTCTTTGATGCGCTCGAGAGCCCCAACCAGGGGAGCCACTTTGCCAGGCAACGTCTGTATCAAGACGAAGGCTCTCACCGGCTTGGTGGAGCTACCCGAGCGGCCCGTGGCCAACGCTCTCTTTTGCAGACCCCTCATCCTGCCTCCTCGGGGGTGGGGCCTTGACTTTCCTCCCGGCACAGGATCTGATATTATAGGGTTTGCGAGGCCGAGCCAAACTCGCTTCCGGCCGCCTGCAACCATCCGAGCCGGAACGCCACCGCAGTTGCGGAGGCCCTAAGTTCCATTGACACCCCGAACGTCAGTCGCTTGCTTTGTTAGGCGTGGTTTGGGTATGGAGTGCGATGACCCCTCCGGACGCGCCTGAATCGAACGCCTCAGGCCTGCTCGAGCTCGGCCCCCAAGGCGGAGGCCATCTCCGTTCGGCGCAGCACAACTTCCTGCCGCGACCGGAGGACGTCCACGTTTCTTCCCGCCTCATCCAGCAGTACCAGCTAAGAGAGGGTCAATTCCTGACCGGTCCCGCCGGCCGGGGTAAGCCTTCGCGAAGAAACAGCCGGCGGGGCGGCGGTGGAGGCGGTGGAGGCGGTGCATCGATGGAGCTCACCGACGTAGTGGCCATCAACGGGCACTCTCTCGACTCGCTGCCTCCCTTCCGCAATTACGCCGATCTGGTCAGCGAGCACCCATCGCGCACCTTGAAGCTTTCCCACGGTGGAAGTGATGAACCGCTTTCTCTAAGAGTGATTGACCTCATCGCACCCATTGGCCGAGGCCAGCGGGGCCTCATCGTCGCGGCTCCCAAGACAGGCAAGACCATTCTGCTCGAGCAGATCGGCAGTGCCATCGCCAAGCATCACCCGGATGTGCACCTCATCGTCCTTCTCATCGACGAAAGACCCGAGGAAGTCACCCACATGCGGCGAACCGTCGATGGTGAGGTGATTGCTTCGTCGGCCGACAGCAGCAGCGCTTCGCACATTAGGGTCGCTCGACTCGTCCTGGAGCGAGCCCGCCGCTTGGTGGAGATGGATCACGACGTGGTCATCCTGCTCGACTCGATCACCCGACTCGGTCGAGCCGCGAACCGCCAACAGCGCGGCCATGGAAAAACGATGAGCGGCGGGATCGACTCCAGAGCCCTCGAGTTCCCACGGCAGTTTTTCGGAGCGGCGCGGAACATCGAGGGCGGCGGAAGCCTGACCATTCTGGGAACTGCCTTGGTCGACACGGGCAGCCAAATGGACGAGGTTATCTTCAATGAGTTCAAAGGCACCGGGAACATGGAGCTGGTGCTGGACCGCCGCCTAGCCGAATCCCGTATCTTTCCCGCCATCGACATCTCTCGCTCCGGGACCCGTCGGGAGGAAATCCTTCTGAGCAAAGAAGAGCTTCCCAAGGTTCATTTGCTCCGCCGAGCCCTGGCGGGACTGAAGCCCCCCGAGGCCATGAACCTTCTCCTCGACCGGATGAGCAAGACTTCTTCCAACAAGGAGTTGCTGGATCGTATTAAGGTCAGTTAAGCGCCATCCGCCCGCCTGTTCCCGCCCTTACTCGGCTTCATCGGATTGGAGTCGCAGAACCGTTTCGGGAGCGGCACCCCCGTCATCGTGTTTGACGTAGACGTATAACTCTTCGACCTGCCCCAAAATACCTCGGATCTGCCGTCGCGCCTGCTCGATCTCCTCTTCGGTGTAGGGTGGTACCTTCCGCAGCCGGATATAACCGTGTGGGGCGGTGGGCGTGAAATGCGTCTCGCCGATCTCGACTTCGGCGGCGCACAGGGCGACTCCCGCTTCCCGCAGCAGTTTCACCACCGCCGGGTCGTTCCAAGACTCATGACGGAACTCCAGCGCGTAGCGGTGACCAGGGGGAAGCTCCTCCAAGAAACCCTCTAGTCGATCTAGATTCGCGCGGAAGTAGGGAGGGAGCTGAAAGAGAATCGCTCCCAACCGGGGTCCCAGTGGCTCGACCGCTCGCAGAAAGTCTGCGACCGAATCCCCTACGCTCTTGAGGCGGGCCACGTGGGTAACGCTCTGGTGCATTTTCAGGGAGAAGACGAAGGACTCGGGAGTCTTTTCCGCCCAGGAGGAGAGGAGCTTGGTGGTCGGGAAGCGTCGGAACGTATGATTGATCTCCACGCTGTTCAGGCGCGATGCGTAGAACGTCAGATACTCGGCGGCGGGCGTCTTGGGAGGATAGAACGTGCCGACCCATTCTCGGAAGCTGTAGCCGGACGTCCCTGCGTAGAGCATGGAGCCTGCAATTTACTTCACCCCCGACCACCTGTAAACATCAGCCGCGGCGGTTGGGCGGAGTCGTGCTCCGCAACGATGTGCTCCGGGGTTTCTCCAGGGAGAACGCGTTCGAACGCCATCCGGTAAGGCGGCGCTGAGGGCGCGCATGACGTTTTCAGCACCCGGCTAGAGCGGCCGCACCCAGCGGAACCCGAAGTCCGAATAGTGAAGCTCAGGGGGTAGGCTGCTGCGTGCTGCGCATCTCGTCACCACCGACTGGTGACGCCACGAACCTCCCCTGGCCGACCGGCGCATGGTGTGGGGGGGAGCGCAAGGGTTCTCTTGCGGTGAGCTCCGATAGAAAGCCGAGTGGTAGCCGTCGAGGCACCATTCGTGCACGTTGTCCGCCATGTTGAAAAGCCCATAGCCATTAGGTGGCGTTACCGCCACGTCGTCAGGTCCATTGAGCGGTCCCTCGAGGCAGGAATGTCCGCCCCCAGCAGGATCGTCTCCCCAGGGAAACTGCAGGCCCAACCGCCCGCCGCGAGCCGCTTTTTCTCTTTCGGCCTCGGTGGGAAGGCGGAAGTCGAGACCCGTCTCCTGGGAAAGCCAAACACAATAGGCAGCGGCCTCGCGCCAGTTCACGCCCACCACGGGCTGCCTGGGGCGGGAAAAGACCGGGTCGCTCCACCAGGGTGGAGGCGCTTCCCCGGTCGCCTCCAGATAGATCTCGTAATCGCTTCGGGTGACTGGGGTGGTCCCCATCTCGAAAGGGGATACGAACACCCGGTGCTCCGGCTGCTCGTCATCCCGCCGCCCACACGAGCCCATCAGGAAGTAACCCTCGGGTATCAACACCGCTTGCCGGACCGCGTTCTTGAGGAAAGGACTCAGCACGCGAACGAGTGTAGAAGATCCGGGCGGCGCCGGTCGAGCCCCTTCTAGCCGGCGGCACGGGCGACGTCGGTCATGCGAACCTTCGCTGCATCGAACTTCTCGAGGGACGCCTCGAGTTTCTGGAAGGCGGTGTCGAAGCTCGGCACGGTCTTGCGGGCGCGGCTCAGGGGATTCACGCGCGCGATCACGAAGTTCTTGACGTAGGGATGGGTGATGCCGTGGCTCTTCAAGGCCTTGACCGCTTCGTTCAGTAGCTGGTCTGCCCGTTCCAGACTGGCCGCCCGCGACTGACGCTCTTCGAAGGCCTTGGTCAGGGGGTCCTTGAGGAATTTGTCCACCCGACGCAGTATCGGGGAAAAAACGCTTCCCGCGAAGCGCGGCTTCTTCTGGTAGACCAAGCCCAGGGTGATGAAGTGTGCCTCTTCGAACTGGAAGGCAAACTCCTGCTCCGAGCTCCCTCCAGTGGTTTCCATGAGAGCTCGGTACATGCGAATGACCTCGAGGGATTTGTCCTTGAGGTTGTGCGCTTTCTCGGTGTTGAGAGCGAGGATCTGAAAGGCGACATTCGGGTCGGGAATCAGCACCACGCTGACGAACTTCGCCTTGAGCTTCTTGAGTGCCGCCAATCGATGATTCCCGTTAGGAGTCCAGTAGCTTCCGTCTTCGGTACGGACCACCACCAGCGGATCGATGAAGCGATCGAGCTTCTTGATGACTTCTTCCAGGCGTTTTACGTGAGGTTGTGAGAGGTCACGCTGATACGGAGTAGGGTGAACTCGATCCAGTGGCAGCAGTGCAAAGATCTGCCATGCCTTCCCCACCGGCTCCTGATAGACAGCAAGTGCACTCCCCCCGTCTCTTTCCACCTGCTCGGACAGCTGACTGACCGAAGATGGAGGTTGTACCTTGGGAGGGGACACGGTCGGCCTCCTCGGGGTGGGGCTAGTTCTTGAAGAGGTTATGGAAAGCCGCGCGCGCGTCTTGAGTGGTATCCGCGCGCTTTCCGGTTGCATCCAATACTTGAGCTGGTTTGAAGCGCGGGCAGTCGTTGGCAGCTCCCTTGTCGACGATGCGAGCTTCAATCGGCTCCCGGCACTCCCAGCGAGCCGCCGGGTCGAAATGTTTGCATTGGCGACACGAGTGAAGCGGGGTCTGACATTTGGTACAGGTGGTTTCCTTGTTGACTTCCAAAAAGCTGGCCGGTACCTGATAGCCGCACCGGTTGCACCGTATCACCACCGTCACGTTGCGGTCGACGGCGTGTCGCAGCGAGCGGACCTGCTCTCGGTTCCCCAAGTCGTCGGCCTTGGGCTCGCGGCGCCGCGTCTCCTTCTTTTCTTCCTCGTATTCGCTCTCCCGGTAACCTCTTTGGCGGTACTTCATCTAAGACCCTCCTTGTCGGCCCCTCCAGAGATCATCCTGCTCCGTACACAAATGTAGATAGCTCTGCAAACTCTCCGGGGTACCTTTCATCGGTAGGGAAATGCAGGTTCCAAGAATTGGCGCCCTTTCGGAAGCCTCTTCTCGGAACACCCACAGCATACCACGTCCGCAAGGCGGAATCCAGCCGCCCCGTCGGGTGGTCGGGTGGGCGTTACGCTCACCCGAGACCGGCGAGGGCGTTGGCGATATCCGCTATCAGGTCCTCCGCATCCTCGATCCCAAGGGCCAGGCGAACCAGGCTATCTCGAATGCCCGCCTGCTCGCGCTCCTCCCGAGACAGCATGGCGTGCGAGGTCAAGCACGGAATCGAAACCAGAGACTCCACACCCCCCAGGCTGGGCGCGATGCGAAAGAGCTCGAGGCGATTGACGAAGCGTTTTGCCGTCTCCAGCGTTCCCTGAAGCTCCAGACTCACTACACCGCCGCCACCCTGCATCTGACGTCGAGCGAGCTCATGTTGGGAATGACTCTCCAACATCGGATAGAAGACGCTTCTCACCCGAGCATGACCACCAAAGGCACGGGCGACCGCTAGAGCGCTTCGGTTGTGGCGATCCATCCGAACTCCCAGCGTCTTGACCCCTCTCAATAGCAGGTACGCGGCATGGGGATCCAGAATGCCCCCCAAGACCTTCAGGTAGGATCTCACGTCTCGTACTATCTCCCGAGAACCCGCCAGCGCACCGCCCAGGAGATCGCAATGCCCCCCGAGGTATTTGGTGGCGGAGTGGAGTATCCCGTCGATCCCGTAGTCTCCCGGACGGGTATTGAAGGGCGTGGCAAAGGTGCTATCGATGAAGGTCTTGACCCCTCGCGACTGCGCGATGGCGGCAACCGCAGAAAGATCCACCAGTTTCAGTGTCGGGTTGGTCGGCGACTCCAAGTAGACGAGACGCGTATTGTCACGAAGAGCCTGTCGAAAACCTTCCGTTTCGGCACAATCCACAAAGCTCACCTCGACGCCGAATCGGGGGAGTACCTCCCGGGCGAACCGGAACGTCCCGCCATAGACCTCCCGTTGAAAGACGGCGTGATCCCCGTTACCGAGAAAGGAAAGGAGGGTGGTCGTGATCGCCGACATGCCGGATCCAAAAACCAGCGCGGACTCCGTCCCCTCGAGAGCGGCAAGGGTTCGCTCCACGGCGGTCAGAGTCGGGTTCCCGTAACGCGTGTAGAACGTGTCGCCCTCGGCCTCCAGACGAATCTGCTCTTCCACATCGGCGGCCTCGAACGTCGCGGATAGGTAGATGGGCGAGGCCACCGGTCGGTTGACCCTCTTCTCATCCAGCTCGGAGTGGACGGCGCGGGTAGATAGATGAAGCTCATCTCGTTTCATGGGTTCCCTCGTCTCTGGGCCCTGCCTGCGCTCCACACCGCCTTGTCGGTGGGGACCCTGCGGGGCCGCCTCGGCTGGCAACGAGCGCAGTAATAGGTCGAACGCCCGGCGTGGACGATTCTCCTCACCGACGCCCCGCATCGGGAGCAGGGTTCACCGGCGCGGCCGTACACCAGGAAGGTGTTCTCGGAATCCCCCTCCTGGAGATACCTTATCTCGGCAGATCGTGCCCTGCGGAGCGACTGCCGGAGCGTCAAGCGAATGGAACGGTGGAGCCGGGCTGTGTCTTCCTCGGAAAGTTGGTCAGCAGGACAGGAGGGGTGGATGCCGGCGTGGAATAGCGCCTCCGCCGCCTGTATGTTGCCCAAGCCGGCGAGACGGTGCTGATCCATCAGGAACGACTTGATGGGTAGGCGCGCCGTGCGCAGAAGCTCGCCGAACCGGCGAGGAGTGAGACGCCGATCGAGTGCGTCGATTCCGATCCGCGCCAGGGTTTTTCGTGTTCCGCTTTCTTCGAGCTGGAAACGCCCGAGTCGCCGCGTGTCACTGAATATCACGCGGTTCCCGGCTCCTAGCTCCAGAACGACGCAGGTGGCCGGTGGATCGGGCTCACCCTGGCCGCAGAGAACGAACTTGCCGCTCATCCCCAGGTGGGTTACCGCGCCGCCGCGGTCACCCAGATCCCAAATCAAGTACTTCCCCCGGCGTTCGATCTCACGGAGTCGAGCGCCGGAGAGCCCACTCTCCAGGCGACGGACACTCTGCCCGCGAAGCACACGGCGATCCTCCACCCGAGCTCTCTCGATGACGCGATCGTGAAGCCAGCGCTCCAGATTCTCCCGCGTAATCTCCACCTCGGGAAGCTCAGGCACGAGCGCGCCTCAAACGGCGTGCGAGCTCGCGCCAGGATCGCAACATGTCCTGATACGAGTAATGGGCGTTGCGGCCGCTGGGATTGGGAAGCACGAAGACGTCCGCACCCTCGATCAGTTGCTCCTGAAAACCACACTGGACGGGAGAGCGCGAGCCCCGGAACTCACGATAAGCCGTCAGTCCCACGAAACCGATGCAGGCGGGCCGGAAGCGTGTCATCTTTCTCGCCAAGGCGCGACGTCCTCGCAAGAAGTCCTCTTTGCCCAAATCCGCGGTGGAGCGAGTGGGGCGGTCGGCAATGTTGGTGATACCGATTCCAAAATCGAGCACGAGGGAATCTTCTTCATAGGACAGCCGTCGCGGCGTGATTCCGGAATCATACAGGAGATCCCAAAAGCGATTGGTCGGACCGGCGAAGTGATGGCCAACCTCCGCAGACCGCAGTCCGGGGTTGATGCCCACCAGAACGAGATCGAGGCCCGGGCGGAGATAGTCGGGAAGTCCCTCGCGCATCATGAACGATGCCATTATATTCCGCGACGGACCCCTCGGGGTCCGCGACAACCGGAACAAGGAGGCCCCAGAACATGGCGAACAGGTGGTTGTTCAAGGAAGAGCCCACCCACTATAGCTTTTCTCAATTCCGGGAGGATGGAAAAACGGTCTGGGAGGGCGTCAAGAACCCCCTAGCACAGAAGTACTTGAGACAGATTAGGAAAGGGGATCACGTCTTCTACTACCACACCGGCAAAGAGAAAGCGGTAGTGGGAATAGCCCGAGCCAGCTCCGATGCCTACCCGGATCCCAAGAACAAGGACGGAAAGACAGTGGTGATCGACCTCGAGCCGATAAGGGCGCTACCGCAGCCGGTCACCCTGGCATCCATCAAGGCGCGGACCCAATTCAAGGACTTCGCGCTGGTCAGGCTGCCGCGCCTCTCGGTGATGCCGGTCACCGACGGTCAGTGGAAAGAGATCGAGTCCATGGCCAAGAAGTAGACGGTCGGCTCGATGGCGGTGCGCCCTATCGACGTGCTAAGATCGCTCCCACAACCACTCAAACCGGAGGGGAGATTCATGATCAGATGGGCGATCGTCTTCGTGTTGCTGTTGTCGGTGATCTTGGGTGCCCTCTACGTCCTCCTCTTTCAACCCCAGCGGGCGGCACTCGAGGAGGCGACGCGTGAGGCCAGCCTGACATCTCAGGAAGCAGAGACCCTTCGATCACGGGTCAGCGATCTGGAAGGCATGCTGGACGGTCTCCGCCAGACCAGCGCGGAGCTCGAGGCCCAAGTAAAGGAAAGGGAGAAAGAGCTCGCTGCACTGCTCAACACTCAGGAGGAGCTGCTCGGTGAGCTGCAGCAGGAGATCGCCGACGGACGAATCCAGATCGAGCGACTGCGAGGTCAACTCACAGTGGATATGGTCGACGAGATCCTGTTCGACTCCGGTGAGGCGACGCTCAAGCCCGCCGGCGCGGATGTCCTGAAGAGGGTCGGTGCCATACTGAAGAGAGCCGAAGACCGCCAGATCGTGGTCCAGGGACACACCGACAACGTTCCCATCATCGGCCGACTCGCCGAGCGCTTTCCCACTAATTGGGAGCTATCGGCGGCCCGGGCGGTGAACGTGGCGCGGTTCCTTCAGGACGAAGCGGGAATGGATCCCTCTCGTCTGGGCGCCACCGCGTTCTCGGAGTATCAGCCGCGGAGCGATAACGAGACCGAAGAAGACCGCCAGAAGAACCGGCGCATCGAGATCGTTCTAGCCCCGCTTCCGGTAGCCGAAGGGGAAGTGTTGCAGGAAATGAAACCCTGACGGACGGAGCCCCTTCCAGCCATTCTCGCTCCCGTCGGTTGTTGGCTTAGAATCTGGTGGCGATGGGGCGCAGGCTACTCCTCACTGGCTATTGCGCGGTCTCCCGAGATCATCCCGTTCACGGTCCCTATCACGACCGCGAATACGGCTTTCCCTTGCGGAGGGACGATGCCCTCTTCGAGCGCCTTGCACTGGAGATCCATCAAGCCGGGCTCTCTTGGCTGACAATTCTCAAGAAGCGCGACAACTTCCGGACCGCCTTCGACCGCTTCGATGTGGATCGAGTAGCCGCCTACCGACAGCGCGAACGCTCGCGGTTGTTGAGAGACGCCGGCATCGTGCGGAACCGCCTCAAGATCGACGCCGTCATCGAGAACGCCCGCCGCATCATCGCTCTTCGGGAGAGTCACGGGAGTTTCGCGGCCTGGCTGAACTCTCAACATCCTCGCAGCAAAGCAGAGTGGGTGAAGCTATTCAAGAAGACTTTTCGGTTCACCGGCGGAGAGATCACCGGGGAGTTTCTTCTCAGCACCGGTTACCTGCCGGGGGCTCATGTACCCGCTTGTCCGGTTTATGACCGCATCGCTCGCCTGAAACCACCGTGGATACAGCCTTGAGCCCATGCGGAGTCGC
>DATDRI010000378.1:0-4484 GCA_035291825.1 Vicinamibacteria bacterium
TGGCTCGAATCTTGTGCCGCACTCGTGCCGAGCTGGCGGCCACCGACATCGCGGACTACGCCGAGGAGGCGCTCCGTGCCAGTCGTATCAAAGAGGTCTACATGTTGGGACGGCGCGGGCCGGCCCAGGCGGCCTTCACCAATCCCGAGCTCAAGGAGTTGGGTGAGATGCCCGGTGCGGACATCGTCGTCCTACCCGAGGAGGTGGAGCTGGATCCCTTGAGCGAGAAGTCATTGGCGGACGACAAGGCGGCCGCCCGGAAGGTCGAGATCCTGCAGGAGTACGCTCTCCGGAGGGAGACCGGCAAGCCCAGAAAACTCGTTGTGCGTTTCCTGGTTTCTCCTGAGGAGATCATCGGAAACGCTGCGGGGGAGGTGGTGGCCATGCGGATCGTCAAGAACGAGCTCTACGCCACCGACAACGGAACGCTTCGTCCTCGGGCGACGGATCAGATCGAAGAATTGCCGGTGGGATTGGTGTTCCGCTCGGTGGGGTATCAGGGAGTGCCGTTGCCGGGCGTTCCGTTCCACGAGAAGTGGGGAGTCATCTGGAACGAGAAGGGACGCGTGATCGATCCCGAGACGAAAAAGCCGGTTGCCGGACTCTATGCGGCGGGGTGGATCAAGCGTGGACCCACCGGCGTGATCGGCACCAACAAGCCTGACGCTCTGGAAACGGTCCAACGCATGATGGAAGATCTTGCCCAGGGCCTGACTCTCCATCCTTCCCAGGCGCAAGCCTCCGCCGTCGAGAAGTTGGTTCGAGAGCGCAAGCCAAACTATGTTTCCTGGGAGGATTGGAAGCGCCTCGACGAGATAGAAGTCGGCAAAGGGAAGAGGGAGGGTCGCCCCCGACTGAAGTTCACCACCGTCGAGGAAATGCAGGCCGCGCTGGGGCGTTGAAGTTGGGCTCAGACCTCCACCACCGCCGTCTTCAGAGAGTATACGGGAGGAAGCCAGGGGAAGAGAGCCTCCCAACGATCGCCTTCGTCCCGGCTCGCGAGCACCTGACCGCCCTGGGTTCCCAGGTAGACACCCGCCGGATCGAGGGAGTCGGTCGTCATCGCGGCTCGCAGGACGAGCTGGTAGGCATGATCCTGCGGAAGCCCGTTGGTGAGCGCTTTCCACGAACCTCCCCGATCGCGACTCCTGAAGACACGTAAGGCGCCGTCGGGAGTGATCCGGTTCTGATCCGATTCTTCTGGGCACACGTAGATCGTGTCGCCGTCATGGGGGTGGACGGCCAACCCGAAACCGAAGCGCGACGGTAGCCCTTCCGAGATGTCGATCCATTCGTCGGCGGCATTCTCCGTTCGGTAAACGCCGCAGTGATTCTGTTGATAGAGGACCGACGGATGGGTGGGGTGCATCTCCAGGTGGTGGACGCACTGTCCCACCTCCGGAAACTTGTTGGGCAAGAAGTCGGCGCGGACCCCTCGATTCTTGGGAGACCACGTCTTTCCTCCATCGTCGGTGCGGAAAACGCCGGCCGCCGAGATCCCCACGAACATCCGGTCGTTCTTCGTCGGGTCGATGCAGATGGAGTGGACCATCATTCCTCCCGCACCCGGTTGCCATTGCTTCCGTGTGGGATGCTCGGTGAGGGAGCGCAGCTCGTTCCAGGTCTGTCCCCCGTCGCCGCTCTTGAACAAGGCGCCCGGATCGACGCCCGCATAGAGAGCAGGCTCGCCGGTCCGCTGATCGCCCTCCAGCACCCACACTCGGTTCACCGATAGATCCCTCCCTTCCGCGAACCGCACGCCCTGGGTCGGCTCCAGCCAGGTCTTCCCGAGATCTCTGGAGATTCGAACGTCGGGTCCCCACCACTCGTTCTTCACGGTGGAACAAAGGACGCCCACGTCTCCGCCGATGTAAGTCATGTTGTGCACCTGAGTACCCTTGAAAAGCGGGCCGTTCAGGTCCCAGCGCTTCCGGTCCGGATCAGAAAAAGCGAGAAAGGCTCCCTTTCCGGTTCCAATCATCAGCAGGACCTTTTTCATGAAGTCCTCCTTCTCGGGGTTCTAAGACTACCTCAGTTTTCTTGAAGCCGTTTCATTTGCTGCGACTGCCGGAATTGGGGAGGATAGTCATCTCGTCTCACCGGTCCTGCTTGCGGGGAGGCGGTGGCTGTCCTAACCTGCCGATCCGATGAGATCCCGATCGCGAGTCCTTTTCCTTCTCTTGCCGCTGCTGGGGTGGGGCGCCCTGCTAGCGACTCTAACCCGCCTGGTCCATCGCGTCGACGACACCGGGTACGGCTTCGATCTGGCCCTGCACCAGGCCGGAGATCTCGCCGGAATGGTGGAGGAAAACCCCTTGTCGGCGCGGCGCGTGGTGGAGGGGTTGTGGAAACAGGGACTGGCGCTGCGGTCGCAAGAGGATGGGGGTGAGGCGGAGTTCGAGCGGGCGGAGCGTCTGTCCCTTAGTATCGAGGACCGCCTGCGGGATCGATCGCTCGTCCGCTTCACCGAATGGTATCGGCGGCGGGGCCCGGCCGGCGCGGCGAGAGTACTAGCCGTCGAGCGATCGCTGGAAGAGGCGGAGATCCACTACCGTACCGACGCCTTGGCGGAAGCCTCCCGAATGGCGAGAAAGGCACTCGACGATGCTCGCACCATCGGGGACCGCTGGAGCGAGCTCCGGGCCTTACATCTGCTCGGCGACGCGGCATGGATGCGTGGAGCTCCTGAGGAAGCGCGCCGCCATTATCACCAGCTGTTGATTCTCGCCGAAGAGCAGGGGAGTCGAGAACGAGCGGCGGCCGCCATCAATAATCTGGCGGCGCTCGATGAGGATAGGGGAAAGCTCCGGGATGCAGCCGACGGCTATCGCCGAGCACTGGAGCTCGGTCGAGCTCACGGGCTTCCGGATGTAAAGGCCTTCGCTCTTCTCTATCTGGGACACGTTTTTCATCATCAGGGACTCTATGAACGCTCGGTCGGCTACTTTCGACAAGCGGAAGAGGGCTTCCATGCGCTGGGCGAGATCGAGCTGGAGGCGACGGCGGCTGGCAATCGAGGCGCAAGTCTGCAGCGAATGGGTAAGACGAAGGAGGCGGTTGCCGCCTACCGGCTCGCTCTCGCCCTGCGAGCGCGAAGCGGCGATCGCTTAGGACAGCAAGGAACGCTCCTTCATATCGCCGAGCTCCTGGCCGAGTCGGGTGAGCAGGAGGAAGCACTGTCGGTATTGGGCGAGATCCTGAGGGCAACTCGAAAAGCCGCCGACATGGAATCCCTCCACGTCCGTTGGGGAGCCCTGCTGACCGCTGGCGATCTCCATCTCTCCCGGGGAAGGATGGCGGCCGCCAGGAAGGCGTTCCAGGAAGCGGAGACCTTGGCGGATCGGCGAGAGCGCACGCTGGACAGCGCGGAGACATCCTGGAGATGGGCCAGGCTGTTGCTCGCCGAAGGCGATACCGCGGGTGCGGTCAGCGCGCTGCGGACCGCGATCGACGTGATCGAAGCGGTACGGGCGAGCGCGGTCTCGGAAGAAGAGCGCGTTCGATTCCTCGCTGCGTGGCGGGCCGTCTACGAGGACCTGGCGGGTATTTATTTGCGGAGGCTGGACGACCCCCAAACCGCCTTCGAGCTATTGGAGCGCTCACGTTCTCGCGCCCTTCTGGATTCCCTGGAAGGAGGCGCCTTCCTCTCGGCGGATCAAGCCGGAGAGTTCGACATCGTTCTGCCGGCGGCTGCCGAGCCCGAGTCCTTGTCCCGGGTGGCGGAATCGCTGCAGCCGGGGACGATGATGATTCACTACACGGTGGCTTCCGACTGGCTAGCGGTTCTCGCCGTCGACTCTCAAGGCCTCCGGGCCTGGACGACTCTCGACGTGGACGAGGAGGAGCTCAGTCGCTTGACGCTGCTCTTTGGTGGTGATGCGACGGCTTCCTTCCCCCTTCGTGAGGGTTGGACCCAACTCTACTCCGACGCGCAACGGAGTCTCTCGCTCTTACTTCTCGATCCGATAAGACACCTTCTCCCGGAGGCACGCACGTTGCTCATCGTTCCCGACGACATTCTTTTTTCCGTGCCCTGGGGTGCGCTTCGTTGGGGTGACTGGACTCGCTATTTGAGCGAGACCCACGAGTTGGCTTTACAGGCCAGCGCCTCTGCCTATGTGCGCCTTCGCCAGCGCCGGTCTCCCATCGCTGTCCGCGAGCAGGCGCTGGTGATAGCCAATCCCCGGGCCATCGGTTCATCGGAGCGCCCACTTGCCGAAGCGGAGACAGAAGCCAGGGAGCTGGCGAGACGAATTCCCCACTCCCGGATTCTTCTCGGTTCGGAGGCGAGTGAGCCGGTGGTCCGCAGGGAGCTCGGCCGTTATTCGATCGTGCACTTCGCCACCCATGCGCGCGTCGATACCGAGCGTCCTTTGCAATCGTCTTTACTGCTGGCCGGGGAGAGGGGCGCCTTGGAGGAAAGTGTTCTGTCGCCGGTCGCTCCGGACGACGGCGTTCTGAGCGGCCTGGAAGTCCTGGGGATC
>DATDRI010000379.1:0-4630 GCA_035291825.1 Vicinamibacteria bacterium
CGACCGACGTCGAGACGACCGTGCGACTTGGAGACCACAAGGAGATGCTTCTGATCGTCGAAATGCTGGACGCGAAAACCGACGCCCTCGTTTGGCGCGCTCAGTGCAGCCATCGAAAGCCGTCTCCCGACCTGGCCGCGAAGAGCATCCGCGAGACGGTCGAACGATTGTTCGAGAAGTATCCAACCAAGTTGAAGTGAAGCTTAGGATGCCCCACGTCGCGTATCCGGATGAACCTCCAGGTGCGCGATCCGGTTGCGTGACGCACGTCTTGGGAGCGAAATGAGGAGGAATCATTCGGTTCACCCGACCCACAAGGGGAACGCCCACCACGGCGCCGCGACGAGCACGCGCGTGCACGACAGGCACGCCGGCCACTCGGTCGCGATCTTTCGGGACAAGTTCTGGCTGAGCCTGCTCCTCACGCTGCCGGTGATCGTCTGGGGCCTCGCTCGGAGGGAGGTGCGTGCGATGCGAGGCTTTGAAAGTATTCGGAGAACTTTTTCGTGGATCGTTTTGGTTGGAATCGGGACGATGTTGTCCCTCTCCGCAGCCGGGTGTGCGCACGTTCCCCTTTCCGCGCGTGCGAGCTTCAGAAGAGCCGAATATTTTGCGACCCACGCTGAGCTGCCATCATCGATTGCCGCGGCGATCGAGGTGGGCCACGTAATCCGGGGC
The DNA here is from genome assembly GCA_035291825.1 of Vicinamibacteria bacterium. Taxonomy (GTDB): domain Bacteria; phylum Acidobacteriota; class Vicinamibacteria; order Marinacidobacterales; family DATDRI01; genus DATDRI01. The sequence goes on from DATDRI010000379.1 coordinate 679, forward strand.
ATGGACCAAGAACAAGTAAGGGTCGTGCTTGGAGAGCCCGACCACAAGAAGAGTTTCAAAGGGCAACCAGCCGTCGAGGTCTGGCTCTACCGCGGCCACAGGCTTCACCAGGACCCATTGCGCACGCACGGCGTTCAGCTATTTCGCATTGTTTTTCTCGATGGCCGCGCCGTGGTCCTTGAACCCATCTGATGACTCTGGTGTCTACGTTCTCAACCGCAGGAGTTTTCCCATGAAGCATCTAGGGCTCTTCGTCGCATCGTTAGTCTTTGTGTCTTTTCCGCTTCAAGCCCAAACCGGCCAGCCCGAGAGCGAGGTAGAACACCGTCTTCGAACGCTCGAGGAGCAGGTCAAGGCGCTGGAGGCGGAAGTCCGAGCGCTCAAGTCAGGCGCCCCGGCCCCCCCAGCCGCCCCCACGCCCGAGCCGCCCGTACCAGCCGGCCTTGCTGCTGCACCCACGGGTGGTGAAAGGGCGGCGCCGGCGCAGCTGCCTGTGTATGGCGGAGCGACCAGCAAGGCTCTCAACCCCGACATTGGGGTCATCGGCAACTTCATTGCCGCGAGCGGGGACAGCCAGGGTGGCAGCGAGACCGTGGCCCCGTTCCCCTTCTTGACGCTTCAAGAGAGCGAAGCCAGCTTCCAGGCGATCATCGATCCCTACGCGCGCGCCGATTTCTTTCTTGCTATCGGTGAAGAAGGAATTGAAGTGGAGGAAGGTTACGTCACCTTCCCGACGCTACCGGGGGGTCTCCTCGTCAAAGCGGGCAAGATGAGAGCCAACTTCGGCCGCCTCAACGCGTTTCACAATCACACCCTGCCCTGGGTCGATCGCCCGCTGGTCATGTTCAATCTGCTGGGCGGAGCCACTGACGATCCCGACACCGGAATCAAAGACGCAGGTGTATCCGTCAGCCGACTTCTACCGGCCGGCAAGCTGTTCGTCGAGACGACCGGAGAGCTGTATCGTGGTGATAGCGGTACGCTCTTCCAGGCAAACCGTCGCCAGGACTTCAGCGTAATCGGGCACCTGAGAGGTTACGCAGACGTCACCGATCAAATGAACTTCGAAACGGGGGCATCGTATGCTCGAGGTCACAATGATCTGGGGAGCGAGTTTCTGACAGAGCTCTATGGGGTAGACCTGACCCTTCGCTGGAAACCGCTCCGTCGTGCGCGGTACCGGTCGTTCACCGCACGCAGCGAGCTCATCTGGAGCCGCCGGGAGGAGACGGCGGGGACGCAGCAGGCCTTTGGCTCCTTTGCTTCGCTGGAGTATCAGTTCGGGCGCCGCTGGTTCGGTGGGGCGCGTTTCGACTGGTCGGAGCGCGGGCGAGAGGCCGATATCAGCGATCGCGGCATATCCGGGATCCTCACCTACTGGCCAACCGAGTTCAGCCAGATCCGTGGCCAGTATCGCCGAACCCGATACGGCGACGATCGAATAGCAAACGAGTTGCTCTTCCAGTTACTGTTCACGATAGGCGCTCATGGCGCGCACCCCTTCTAGACCTGGGGCGCGACGGCGTGACTCCGCGGACACGAGGGAAGCGCGTAGCGCGCGGGGAGGCAATTGTGAGCCACATGAGGGGTCAAGCTTTCGCCTCGGCGATGCCGGGCTTCACCTCCATTTGGGATGAAGTTCACCCGAAGCGTATGATTGGTGCGAGGGTCGAAAGGGGGTGAATCAACGATGCTGAAACGAATCGCCTTCGCGGCCGTGGGACTGATGCTTGTGGCCGCGTTCGGAGTCTTTCTGTACCGGACCCTCGGGTCCTCGCCGAGTTGCGACGTCTGCTACCGCCCGATGCACGAGGAGACGCATTACCGCATTCATCTTGCTAGCGAGAAGTCGATGGACGCCTGTTGTCCACGCTGCGGCCTACGGTTCCAGGAGGGCCGGCGAGACGTCGTGCGGGCCGAAGCGACCGACTTCTACGCCAAAGTGCGCGTCGACGCCGACAAAGCCTTCTACGTCGAGAACAGTCTTGTGCATCTCTGTAGCCACTCCCCAGTCCAAGACGATCGCTCGGGTACTCAGTACGAGGTCGCTTGGGATCGTTGTCTTCCGAGTCTCATCGCATTCGAGTCGCGGGCCGCAGCGAGAGCCTTTCAGGTTCAAAACGGGGGCGTTATCAAGACTTACGAGGAGCTCCTCCGAGAGGGATCCCCTTAGAAGCGTCGTTCGACTGCGTATGGAACGCCAGGGCCGCTGAGATCACGTCTCGGATTTCGCCTCGACGATGCCCGGCTTCACCTCCCAATGCCATTTCCAGAGAGTGAAGATGACGGGGTAGATCAGAAGCTCCAGCACGAAGGAGGTGACCACACCTCCCACCATGGGTGCTGCGATCCGCTTCATCACGTCCGCGCCCGCGCCCTGGCTCCACATGATCGGTAGAAGCCCCATAAGGATGGCCATGACGGTCATCATCTTCGGTCGGATGCGTTTGACCGCGCCGTACTCGACCGCTTCTTCGAGGTCTTCGAGGCTTTTCATCCGACCCTCGCGCCTGAACTTGTCGTAGGCATGGTCGAGGTAGAGGAGCATGATGACGCCCGTCTCGGCGTCGACCCCGGCGAGAGCGATGATTCCCACCCACACCGCGACGCTCAGGTTGTAGTCGAGCAGGTACAGGAGCCAGAACGCTCCCACCAGCGAGAACGGCACCGCGAGAAGCACGATAAAGATCTTGGTCGTGTTTCTGGTGTTGAGGTACAGAAGGACGATGACGATCAGGAGCGTCAACGGGATGACGACCTTGAGCCTCTCCTTGGCGCGAAGCATGTACTCGTACTGGCCGCTCCATTCCAGGTAGTAACCCTCGGGAAGGTTCACCATCCCCTCGACCACGCGCTTCGCTTCCTCGACGTAGCCGCCGATGTCGCGGCCGCCCATGTCCACGTAAACGTAGCCAAGAAGCTGGGCTTGTTCGGTGCGGATGACGGTGGGACCGGTGGTGAGGGTGACTTCGGCCACCTGCTCCATGGGAATCTGGGCGCCGCCGGGAGTCGAGATGAGAGTGCGCTTCAAGGCGTTCAAATCCGTTCGGTAATGACGCTGGTACCTCACGTTCACCGGAAACCGCTCGCGGCCCTCGATGGTGGTAGTGATGTTGGCTCCGCCGATGGCGGACTCGATCATCATCTGGACGTCCTGAATCGTCAGGCCGTAGCGGGCGACCTGATCGCGCTTGACGGTGAAGTCGATGTAGTAGCCGCCGGTGACGCGCTCGGCGAAGACGGTTCTGGTACCCGGGACGCTTTGAAGGGCGCCTTCGATCTGGGCGCCGATCTCGTTGATGCCTTCGAGCGCCGGTCCGAAGATCTTGATTCCCACCGGGGTGCGGATGCCGGTGGAGAGCATGTCCGTTCGCGCTTTGATCGGCATCGTCCACGCGTTGGCGACTCCCGGGACTCGCACCAGGCGATCGAGCTCGGCCTCGAGACTTTCGGGCGTCATCCCCGGCCGCCACTCGCTTTGCGGTTTGAGGTTGACGACGGTCTCGATCATCTCGAGCGGAGCGGGATCGGTTGCGGAAAGCGCCCGCCCGGCCTTGCCGAAGACGGACTCGACCTCGGGAACCTGCATGAGGATCCGGTCCTGGATCGCCAGAATCTGCTGCGCGGTCTCGATGGAGGCGCCGGGAAGCGTGATGGGCATGTAGAGCAGGGTCCCCTCATAGAGCGGGGGCATGAACTCCGAGCCGAGTCGAAAGAAGACGGGGACGGTGCTGAGCAAGATGATCAGGGCACTGATGAGCGTAAGGGCGCGATGCCGCAGGACGAATCGCACGAACGGGTGGTAGGCCCAGATCAGGAAGCGATTGATGGGGTTCTTTTCTTCGGGGGCGATTTTGCCGCGGATGAAGAGGACCATCAGGTACGGCACCACCAGCACCGACATCAGCGCCGCGAAGCCCATAGCGAAGGTCTTGGTGAAAGCGAGGGGCCG
>DATDRI010000380.1:0-2630 GCA_035291825.1 Vicinamibacteria bacterium
GAGGAAGGCGTAGATCCAAAACGGCGGGTAGAGCATGCGGCTGAAACCAGCGGCCAGATGAGGCACGCCACCGCCGGCGTAGGGGTTCCAGAGGGCGATGCGCCCTTCCTGGGCGGCGCGGGCGGAAACGACGTCGAGCGCAAAGCCGTCGAGAATTGCGTCCTTGATGCGAGAGTTCAAGACCGGGTGGTCCGGAGTTTGTTGTCGCCAGGGCTCGAGATCCTGGTGTAGCCAATCGGTGGGTAGGAGAAGATCCCCGCGGAACACCTCCCAGAAACAGAGGCAAGGTAACGCCGCCAGCAGAGCCGCGACGAGGATCGTTTTTCGCTTTTCCATTCGAGCCTACGCTAATGAAATCGCCTGGGGAGATCAACAATCGCCGGTTGCCTTTGGCAACGTAAGACTTTATCCTCCTCACGAGTGAATTCTCACCCCTTGGGCTCCTGGGATCGCGGCGCTTTCATCCTCCTCGTTCTGTTTTTGCTTTCCTCGGCCGTTCCATTGGGATGCAGCGAGCGCCGCGCCGACGGTGTGGTGCTGGTGGTGGTCGACGCACTCCGCCCCGATCATCTCGGTACCTATGGCTACCAACGCCCCACTTCCCCTCGTCTCGACGAGTGGGCCCAACAGGCGGCCGTCTTCGAGAACGCCATGACCACGTCGCCATGGACTCTCCCCGCCTTCGGTTCCCTGCTGACCGGAGAGCTTCCCGCTCGTCACGCGGCCGGCAGCCGACTGCGTGAGTCGAATTGGACGGTCTCTAGTCGGCTCAACGACGAGATCCCAACGCTCCCCGAGGTTCTGGGGGCTTCCCAATTCGTCACGGGTGCGATTGTGACCAATCCTTGGCTTCCCCCCGGAACCGGGCTGGAGCGCGGCTTTCAGACCTACGACTATCAACGTCCCGGGGAACAGGATCATCGACGGGCCGACGAAGTCGTGGACCTGGCGCTCACCTGGATCACCGGCAACGCCGGCAAGCGGTTTTTTCTCATGGTCCATATCCTGGACCCGCATATGAGCTACGACGCGCCGCCTCCGGCTCGGGGCCGCTTCACCGGAGAGCTGGATCAGGGGTTCCAGCTGCCGGTGGTCGAGCCCCGGAAGATTCAAAAACGCGCCGCATCGGTCCCCGACCCCGAGCGTGAATTCATCCGCGCCGCCTACGACGAAGAGATCGCGTTCGTGGATGAGGAGCTGGGACGTTTTTTCGCAGCGCTGCGCCAACGCGGTCTCTGGGATCGACTGCTGGTTGTCGTGACCTCCGATCACGGTGAGGAGCTATTCGATCATGAAGGCTTCGAGCACGGGCACAGTGTTTATCAAGAGCTGCTCCGCATTCCGCTGCTGATTTGGGCTCCCGGCGTCCAACCAGAGCGGCGTAGCGACCCGGTCTCGCTGGTCGACCTACCCGATACGATATTGGACGGGGTGGGGGTCGAGGAGTGGCAGAGCTCCGCCGGTCAATCGCTCTGGCCGGTCCTGGTTGAGGGGCAAAAGCTTCAGAGCAGGCTGCTGACCGCCGAGGGGACCCTCTATGGGCCGGAAAGGAGAGCCGCCATCCAGTGGCCGCTCAAGCTGACGGTAGAGATAGGGACGGGAGTCCGGCGCCTCTACCATCTCGAGAGAGATCCAGACGAGAGGCGGGACTTGGCCGGCGCGGAAGGGAGAGCGGTGAGGTTTCTATCTCAGGAGCTCATTAACACACTGAGGGCCGCGCGCCAGGGCGTGCAGGTCGAAGACGCTCCGCTGGACGAGGAGACCGTGAGAGAACTGCGCTCGTTAGGCTACCTGAACTAGCCTCGGATTCGACGAGACAAGTAACCTTTCCCAGAATTTCTGCCGGGCCGGCTCACTGCGCGTCTGGCAGCAGGCCCGGCTCCAGGAAATCGAACGGAATCCGTCTCATGCGATAGATGGAGGCCCGTCTGTCCCGGACTTCGTTCAGGTCCGGATTGTAGAACTCCCAGACGATGGCGCCATCCCTGGTGATTTCGAAGGCATGGCCCTTGGTGGATTCGGTGATCAAGATGTTGCCGTTGGGCAGATGTTGGACACCACCCATCATGACGGAGAAAAACGATTCCTCCGGATCCGCTTTGTATTCCCAGACGATCTCGCCGTTCCGCGGATCGAGCTCGATGATGCGGGAGTATTTTCTGTGTGTGCCATTGTCGAAGACCAGGAGGTTACCGCTTTCCAGAAGCACCGGTTGGTGCGGCCAGTCGAGATAGTTCTCTCCCCAGCTCCAAACTAGCTTCTCTTCCTCGACATCGATGACACCGATGAGGTCGAGGTTGCGGGCGGCGAACAAAACGAATCCCTTCTGAAAGAACTCGTCGAACGTCCGGTCGATGATGGAGAGGGTATTGACGTGGAAGACATCGACGAAATCCCCTTCGAAGCGAAAGCCGAAGTCTATTTCGCCGCCGGTCGCTATGAACTCGGCGAGTTTGGGCATGTCCAGGCGACTTCGCAGCAAGGGAAGAAAAGAGATCGAGAGTTTGACACGCCCTTCTGACGACAGGATCCGGATGTGGTGGTTTCGAATCGGGATTTCCAGGCCGTTGTGATCGGTGAATTCTTCCGACGCCGACAGGACGTAGATGTCGCCGTTGTCAGAGACATCG
>DATDRI010000381.1:0-3408 GCA_035291825.1 Vicinamibacteria bacterium
CCGGAGAGTCGCTCTCAAGGTTTTGCCCTCAGACCTGGCGAACGATCCCGACCGGCGCAATCGTTTCCTGCGTGAGGCGAGGGCGGTGGCCGCGCTCTCCCATCCCAATGTGCTCGCCATTCACGACTTCGGCGAGGATCAGGGCATCGCCTTTGCGGTCACCGAGCTGCTCACGGGTCTAACGCTTCGCCAGCGACTAGACGAAGGATCGCTCTCTCTGGTCGAGGCGATGGAATTCGCGCGTCAGACGGCCGATGGTCTGGCGGCAGCCCATGCGCGAGGGATCGTCCATCGTGACCTGAAGCCAGAGAACTTGTTCATCACGAAGAACGGAAAGATCAAGATTCTCGACTTTGGCTTGGCGAAGACGATCGAAGGGGGTGGGGGAGAAGACACACCGACGCAGACCCGGGCAACCGAGCCGGGAACGATCCTGGGAACGGTCGGCTACATGTCTCCGGAGCAAGTGCGAGGTCGGTCGGCCGATCATCGCTCGGATGTTTTCTCGTTCGGGGCCATCTTGTACGAGATGTTGTCGGGAGACAGAGCTTTTCGTGGCGAATCGGCGGCGGTGACGATGAGCGCGATACTGAAAGAACAACCGCCGGAGCTTTTGAAAAAGAACCCCAACTTACCGTCTAGCCTCGAACGCATCGTAACGAGGTGCCTGGAGAAGAATCCCGATGAGCGATTTCAGTCCGCGCAGGACGTGGGATACGCCATCGACGCGCTCTCCGAGGAAAGGACGACCGACCGGCCACCTGTGGTCGCCGGCGCCCCTTCGCCAAGAAAGAGAGCAAAGTGGGGGTTTGCTGGGGCTTTCCTGATTGTATTCGTACCCGCGGCGTTGGCGATTTGGTTTCTCGACCGCACCAGCGAGCTCAGGTGGGCACGGGAGGCGTTACCCCAAATCGTACGTTTGGTGGACGAAGGAGACTATTTCAGCGCCTACGAGATGGGCCGCCGAGTTGAAGCTGTCATGCCCGATGATCCCTTGCTCAATCGACTCTGGCCGCAGTTCACGTTTGAGGCCTCTATCGAAACGACTCCACCGGAGGCCGACGTGTACCTGGGAAGATACGGCGCCGCTGAGGACGCCCTAGAGCACTTGGGGAGGACTCCCATCCCGCAGATCCGGTTGCCAAGAAACCCCTTCGAATACCGAGTGGTCAAAGAAGGCTACGTGCCCAGACAGGGTGTTTGGCACCGCTGGTTTGGCGATCTGAACCTCACTTTGGACCAGGAAGGACAGGTTCCTTCCGGCATGGTTCGCGCCTCGGGTGAGATCGAACTGTTCATTACCGGCCTCGAGCACTTGGACCCCGGCCCTTTTCCAGACTTTTGGATCGACCAGTATGAAGTCACGAACAAGCAGTTCAAGTCGTTCGTCGATCACGGTGGTTATCAGACACGCGAATACTGGAAACACGAGTTTGTAAGAGACGGGCACGTCGTTTCTTGGGAACAAGCCATGGCGGAATTCGTCGATGCAACCGGCCGCCCCGGGCCGTCCACTTGGCAGGCAGGCGACTACCTCGAAGGGGAAGACGATTTTCCGGTGGCCGGTGTGAGCTGGTACGAGGCCGCCGCGTACGCCGAGTACGTAGGGAAAGCACTACCGACCATCTTTCATTGGAACAAGGCTGCCTCTACGTGGTTGAGCGGTCAGATCGTTCCCCTTAGCAATTTTGGTGACGGCCCGGCGGTGGTGGGGAGCCACCAGGGGATGAGTGCCTACGGGACGTACGGCATGGCGGGGAATGTTCGCGAGTGGTGTCGGAATGCGAGCACGCTCGGCGAGCGTTTCATCCTGGGCGGAGGCTGGAGCGACGCGTTCTACATGTTCAACGATGCTTACACGCAGGATCCCTTCGATCGGTCTGCGATCAATGGATTCCGCTGCATGAAGTACATTGGTGAACCCGGCGACATGGCGGGCCTTTCCGAGCCGGTGGAGATTCCTTACCGGGATTACTCAACCGAAAGGCCCGTCTCGGACGAGATCTTTGCCGTGTACAAGAATCTCTATTCGTACGACAAGACCGAGCTCCATGCCGAAATTGAATCCGAGGACGAAGGCCAAGGCGACTGGGTGCGACAAAGGATTGCCTTCGACGCGGCCTATGGCGACGAGCGCATGTTCGCGTATCTCTTTCTTCCTACGAACGGGAGCGCCCCCTATCAGACGCTCGTCTATTTCCCAGGCTCGGACGCCATCCATACCCGATCGAGTCAGTTGTTGAGTCCCGTCCCGTTTGATTTTCTGCTAAAGAACGGACGGGCCATCATGTTCCCCATTTACAAAGGAACTTACGAGCGGGGTGATGCACTGGACTCGGATTATCCCGATGAAACGAATTTCTACAAGGACCATGTGATCATGTGGTCCAAGGATTTGGGACGTTCCATCGACTATCTAGAGAGTCGTCCAGATGTGAACACTTCCGAGTTGGCTTACATCGGGGCAAGTTGGGGAGGGGCGATGGCGCCGGTCATGATGGCGCTCGAAGGCCGCTTTCAGACGGGCGTGCTACTCGTGGCGGGGTTACTTTTTCAGAAGGCTCAGCCCGAAGTGGATCCGATCAACTTTCTGCCGCGGGTAACCGTTCCGGTTCTCATGCTCAATGGACGTTATGACTTTTTCTTTCCCCTGGAAACGTCACAACAGCCATTCTTCCGGCTCCTGGGAAGTCCCGCCGAGCACAAGCGCTTGTTCGTCTATGAGGACGGTCACTCCGTACCGAGAACGGAGCTCATCAAGGAAACCCTAGACTGGCTGGATCGTTATCTAGGGCCCGTCCGCTGACTTCACTGCTGCGTTTCGAGCCGTCGCTGGGCCAACTCCCTGTTCTCGTCCACCCAACGCTCGATATCCTTCGAAATCCCCGTGGCCGTTCGTTTCCAGGTCACGGGTCCCTTCACTCGCGAGGGCGCGAGAGGAGCGGGGGAGCGAGAGGCGCGATGAGGGGCGGCGCTCGGCGAGTCTGGTAGCTCTGGCGATACTCGGAGAGAGGTCCTCCCGGAAGTCGGAAGGGGTCGACTTCTGCCGCGCCGTAGATTTTCATGCCCCGGTGGGGCAAGGGCTCGGCGGTCCGGAAAGCGACGGTATTGGGATCGTGGTCTTTGGCCCAGCCGGCGAGGTGCAGAATGAAATCCCGGCGCCATCCTTCGGCCGGAGGTTCGAGCGCTCTCCCGTCGAAAGACAGAGTCACTTCGTCGCCCGGCGCCATGACGATGAGGCGGTCGTCGGCGCTCTCGAGAAGGACTCGAACGTCGCCATAACGGGTGTAAGGCCCCGGGGCGGGATTCCAGGGCGCCTCGACCAGCGCGCGGGAGTAGTCGAATCTTTCGGGCTTTCCGGCATCGCTCGCCGGGACAGGCGCCGAGAAGCCGCGAAAGTGAAGGTCA
>DATDRI010000382.1:0-8485 GCA_035291825.1 Vicinamibacteria bacterium
GCGGCCGGAGCAGAAGCTGCAGCTCGTGGAAATGTTACAGGCGCAGGGCCAGATCGTCGCGATGACGGGGGACGGCGTCAACGATGCGCCCGCGCTCAAGCGCTCGGATGTCGGGGTGGCGATGGGCCAGCGTGGCTCGGATGTCAGCCGTGAGGTGGCGGACCTGGTCCTGCTCGATGACAACTTCGCCACCATCGTCGGCGCGGTCGAGGAAGGCCGCGGCATCTACGAGAACATCCAGAAGTTCCTCCGCTTTTTGTTCTCGACTAATCTGTCGGAAGTGCTGCTGGTGGCTGCCGGCGCGGTCCTCGCGTTCGCCCTCGACCTTCGCGACGACACAGGGGCGCTGATGCTCCCGCTCACCGCGGCACAAATCCTGTGGATCAATCTCATGACCGACGGCGTGCCCGCCCTGGCGCTCGCGTTCGATCGCACGCCCGGCGTCATGCAGCAGCCGCCGCGCCCAGCCAACTCTCCACTGCTGGACCGACCGTCGGTCCGATTCGTCGTCTCCGCGGGCAGCATGAAGGCGATCCTCGCGCTTGGCGTGCTCGGCCTCGTGCCATGGTTCGGGTACCCTCTTGATATCACGCGAGCGGTGGCGTTTCACTTCATGGCCATCGCCCAGCTGCTACTGACCTACCCGTCCAGACACACGTGGATGCGCCCGCTTCCCAACACGTATCTACATGCCGCGGTCATTGCTGGCGTCGGCATTCAGTTCGCCGCGGCCTCACTGCCGTTTACGTCGGATCTCCTGGGAGACGCTGCTATCCCCGTGGAACTCTGGGGGGTGGTGTTCGGCGGCGCACTGCTCGCGTGGGGACTGGCAGAGGTGTGTGCCCGCCTCGCGTGGCGTCACCAAGCGCGCAGAGGCGTCGGACGATGATCTGGATCCAGTTTCTGGCCACGGCGCTCATCATCGTCTTCGCCGGGGTGCGTCTCGCACGGTACGGGGACGTGCTTGGGGAAAAAACCGGTCTGGGCCGCAGCTGGGTCGGCGTGGTCCTCCTGGCGGCGACGACGAGCCTGCCCGAGCTGTTCACCGGCTTCGGGGCGACGGCATTGGCCGCCCTCCCTAATATTGCGGTAGGGGACGTACTGGGCAGCTGCATGTTCAATCTGTTGATCCTCTCGTTCATGGACGCCGTCCAGCCCGAGCCGCTCAGCACGCGCGCCCACCAGGGTCACGCACTCTCCATCGGGTTCGGCCTGGTGCTCATCGGCATTGCCGGTCTCGGTCTGCTTGGCAACACGCGGCTACCAGCGTTTGGATGGGTCGGTCTGTATTCGCCGGTGCTCATTGCGGTGTACTTCGTGAGCATGAGGCTCATCTTCACGCACGAACAGCACCGGCGGGCGCGCGAGATCCAGGAGGTGGCGGAGGAGCTGCAGTATGCAGAAATCCCGATGCGCACGGCGGCCCTACACTACACGGGTGCCGCGGTGCTCGTGGTCGGCGCTGCACTTTGGCTGCCTCGGCTTGGTGCGGAACTGGCGCGCCAGACCGGACTGGGGGAAGCGTTTGTGGGCAGTCTCTTCATTGCCATCACGACGTCGTTGCCCGAGATCGTAGTGTCGCTTGCCGCCGTACGCATTGGCGCGATCGATCTGGGCATCGGCAACGTCCTGGGCAGCAACCTGTTCAATTTGCTCATCCTGGGGCTCGACGACGTGTTCTATCGGCAGGGCCCGTTGCTGGTCGCGGCGGACGCGAGCCACGGCGTCACCATTCTCGCGGTCGTGACCATGAACGCACTGTTTCTGATCGGCCTGACCTATCGCGTGCTGACGAAGCGATTTGCCGTCGCGTGGGACACGGGCGCCATGGCGGCCGTGTATGTCACGGCAGTCGTTTTGGCATATCTGCTGAGAGGGTGAGCGTGAGGGTGTCCGCGACCCGGCAGACGGTGAGTCGCTGCCCAATTTGCCGCGGTGCCTTTGCCCTTGGGCGCGGTGTCGACCGCGGTCGTGGCGGCAGTCAGCGCCGTCTGTGCTTCTTGAATCAGCCCCTCGGCTTCAAGGCGCGCCCTCTCACGGGCCTCTGCCGCTTCGGTGGCGGCTGTGCTCGCGGCCTGCTGCGCTTCTTCGAGGAGCTGCTCAGCCGCATCGTACGACCGGAGCAAGGCAAACCTCTCGTTCTGAGCTTCGACCTCGGTCATGGCAGAGGTCAATGCGTCCTGGGCACCCTGCCAAGCCTCGGGGGCGTATTCCTCCGCACCGGCTTCCCTAGCGGCCTCGAGGGCGTTCTTCGCCTCATCGATGCTCGCCTGGGGAGCATTGGCACAAGCCAACCCCATGGCCACGAGACTCAAACAGAGCGCCAGAATAAGTAACTTAGACATTTTGTCCCCTGGAGGCTAGTATTTTTCGAACGCCCCGTGTTGAGGGGTTGCGCAATAGCAGTGCCAATTAACCAGAAGGCCCCCTGTCCGTAACGAATGGAAACACAGGGCGTGAGATTTCACCCAGGTGCGAAGAGTCGAAGGTCGTGAAAAAACGCAGTAGTGAGCGCTTTTCCCGTCGCTGCCTCTGGACCGCGTCTCTCCCCCTTTTCGTACTCCCGAGGACCGGGCCCACGCTGCGTGGAACGGCAATTGCTAATGCTTGAGGATGGCCGTGCCGGGAAGGCGCCATGATCCGAGAGCTTCTGCGACCGAACCAGATCGTCTTGGGCTTGCGGGGCTCTCTGTCCGAAGTCATACCGCAGCTTGTTCAGAGGAGCTCCCTTTCCGATCGGAGAGTGGCGCTGGAGGCTGCCATCCCGGCAGAAAAGCTGGAAGAACATACGTTTTTCGTATCCAACATCGCCATCCCCCACGCCCGCATCGAGAATTTGGTGGCACCCGAGCTACTGCTCGGGATATCGCCGAGTGGAGTTCGGCTCGACCAGAAACGGGTCAACATCGTTCTCCTCCTCGCAACGCCCATGGCACAACCCGCAGAGCATCTTCAACTCCTGCAGAGATTGACTTCTCTTCTGCCCGTCGTCTCCCAACAATTGATCAAGGCCCGAAGTGCCTCCGAAGTCCTACAGATCATCGCGCGGGAGGAGGAGAGTCCCGGCCACGCCACCTACGTCAACTTGACACAAGAACAGGTGGCTTTCGAGCTGCAAACGGATCTCACCAAGGGACTCACCGCTAGAGAAGCGGCGCGGCGTCTAGCCCTGCACGGGCCGAATCGGTTACTCAAGGCCCGAAAGACCCCACGGTTGGTGAAGCTGGCGCGCAATCTTTTTAGCTTCTTTGCCGTTCTCCTTTGGATCGCCGCCGCTCTCTGCTTCGTGCCCGGCGTGAACATGCCGGAGCTCGGGCTTGCGATCGTGGCGGTGATCGTGGTGAACGGTTTCTTCTCCTTCCTTCAAGAAGCCCGTTCCGACCACGCCATCGAGGCTCTGCAACAGTTGATGTCCCGCAAGGCCCACGTCATCCGCGACGGCCAACCAGACGAGATCGACGCCGCCACACTGGTAGCAGGGGACGTCATCGTTCTCGAGGAGGGCGACCTGGTGCCGGCCGACTCCCGGCTGGTGGAGGCATACGAAGTGGAAGTCGACAACTCTTCGCTCACCGGAGAGTCGACTGCGGCGAAGCGCTACAAATCCGACCTTCCCATACTGATTCCGGGGAGATTTCTCTGGATCGAGCTTCCCAACATCGTCTTCTCCGGAACGGGCATGATTCGGGGGCGGGCGCGGGCCGTCGTATTCGGCACCGGGATGGGCTCGGAGATCGGCAAGATCGCCAGCCTCACCCAGGAAATTCGCGCCGAGCGAAGCCCGCTGCAAGAACAACTCCGCCGGGCGGTGGTTATCATTGCCGGGCTGGCGGGAAGCCTGGGACTCGCCTTCCTCCTCCTCGGTTGGCTGGTGGGAGGATTGCATTTCCTGACCGCCTTCATCTTCTTCATCGGGATTTTTGTGGCGAACGTGCCAGAGGGCCTTCTACCCACCGTGACCTTGTCACTGGCGATGGCGGTGACTCGGATGGCCCGTAAGAACGCGCTCGTCAAGAACCTTCCCTCAGTGGAGACGCTGGGATGTACGACAGTCATCTGCAGCGACAAGACCGGAACGCTGACCCAGAACCTCATGATGGTAAACCGCATCTATGTAGACGATCGGGTCATCGAAGTCACCGGCCACGGGTATCAACCAGAAGGAGAATTTCAGGCCGATGGCCGCACACTCAGCCTCGATGAGATCTGGCAGTGGCCGGCACTGAGACACTTGCTGCAATGCGCCTACACATGTAACAACGCCCGGCTGGAAAGGAGCGGAAAGGACTATCGAATCGTCGGAGACCCCACCGAGGCAGCGCTCATCGCCCTGGCCGAAAAAGCCCACATCCGAGGGAGTTATCAAAGGCTTCACTGGAACCCCTTCGAGTCGATGCGGAAAAGGATGAGCGTGGTGGTCAAGCTCGAAGGTCGTAACGAAAAAAGGATCTACGCCAAGGGTGCCCCCCTGGAAATCTTGGAATGCTGCGATCGTTGGCTCTCCAGAGGCGAGGTGATCCCGCTCGATGAGGCCGCACGCCAGCGGATCCGGCGCCAAAACGATGCACTGGCCGACGAAGGCCTCCGGGTGCTGGCACTCACCTACCGCGATGACGCGGAGCTCGAAGGTTACGACGTGTCGCAGGCCGAGAAGGGTCTGATCTTTCTCGGACTCGCGGCGATGACCGATCCCATTCGGCCCGAGGTACCCGAGTCCATCCGTGCTTGTCATACCGCAGGGATTCGAATTCTCATGATTACCGGAGACTATGCGCTTACCGCCGCCCGGATCGCCAGGCAGCTCGGTCTTGGCGGAGACGGGCCGGTACAAGCGCTGACCGGTGCTCAGATCTCGGAAATGAAGGACGAGGAGTTGAAGCGGGCTCTGGCGGTGGGGGAGCCCATCTTTGCCCGTGTTTCACCGGAGCACAAGCTGCGCCTGGTCAGTCTGCTGAAAGAAATGGGCGAGATCGTGGCAGTGACCGGCGACGGAGTGAACGACGCCCCGGCCCTCAAGAAGGCCGACATTGGCATCGCCATGGGCGTCCGTGGCAACGAAGTCGCCAAAGAGGCGGCGGATATGATCCTGACCGACGACAACTTCAGTACCATCGTCGCGGCCATCGAAGAGGGGCGCGCCGTCTTCGACAACATCCGACGCTTCATCGCCTATATCCTGAACAGCAATCCGCAAGAGATGTACCCCTACATCTTCTGGATGCTCTTTCCGGGCGTTCCGCTCGCCATGACCGTTATGGGAGTGCTGGCCGTCGACGTGGGCACCGATCTAGTCCCCGCCATGGGGTTGGGGATCGAACCGCCAGAGGCCGGGGTCATGAAGAGGCCTCCCCGTCGGCGCGAGGAAAAGCTTCTCGGCCTGGGATTCGTCCTTCGCTGTTACTTCGTCCAGGGAAGTCTGCTTGCCCTGAGCTGCTACGCAACGTACTTCTATATGGGCTGGGTCCTGGGCGTATGGTGGCCGGGGGCACCCGCAAGCAACATGCCTCAGTCGCCGCCGGAGCTGGATATGAGAAGGGCATCCGCCGCCTATCTCCAAACCTTGACCGCCTACTTCTTCCCAACGGTCACCACCCAGATAGCCAACGTTCTTTCCAAGCGCTCTTCGCTGAGCTCGATCTTCTCCATCGACTTCCTGAGCGCCGCGCGCAGACAGGAGATCCTGGAAGGGCTTGGTGAGTGGCGCGTGCCCCGGTACGCGCCGCGCGCCCAGATCGGTTACCACCTGCACCGATTCTCCCTCGCCGAGTTGAGCCGTATCCTTGTCCGGCTGGTGCGAGAAATGGCATTACTTTCCGTCCGGGGCGTTCTCATGCTGCTCTCGGAGCTAGGAGGACGTTGTGACCGACCGCTGGTCTCGGGGGCGCGATGGCTGGCCCGGCTGTTGGAAGCGCATCCTGTCCTTCTGAACTTTGTTTCCAATCCACTCATTCTTTTCGGGATCGGCTTCGAGCTCTTCTTCTGTTGGATGCTCTTCTACTCGCCTCTATCGAAGATGTACCTCTTCGCGCCGGTACCGTGGCACGTCTATCTCTTTGCGTTTCACGGGACGGCGCTCCTCCTGGCATTCGAAGAGGGCAAGAAGTATTTCCGGAGGCGGGGCTATAAGCTTACGGCTTTGAACTGAGCAACGAAGGCGCGCTGAGGTACCATCAAGGCTCGGTCGATAGATGTATCGCAAGGTCCCACTGGAGCGTTCCGGTAGCTGGCCGCCCAACCCAGCCGGCCTCACTTCCTCGGAGGTCGAGCACCGCCGCCAGGCATACGGTCCCAACGACATTCTAGAGGTCGCCGGTAGTCCCTGGCGGGAGCTCGCGCTCGACACGGCCAGTGATCCCATGATCTGGTTTCTGGTGGGAATCGCCGTGTTGTACGCCGCCCTGGGGAGCACGAGCGAAGCGATCACGCTCGGGCTCGCCATTCTGCCGCTGGTGGCGATGGATGCCTTTCTTCACCGACGCACCCAGGCGTCCACCCGAGGACTCAGTCGCCAATTGGCCGAACGTGCGTCGGTCTTCCGCGACGGGACTACCCTCAGCATCCCGGCAGTGGAGCTGGTCCCGGGAGATCTGGTTCGCGTCGAGGCCGGGGATTTCTTCCCGGCGGACGGCATCATCGTCTCGGAGACAGGCGCGCAAGTCGACGAGTCGTCGCTCACCGGTGAGGCATACCCGGTTCGCAAGCAGGCGCTGCCCTCACTGCCCCGCGGCCCAGCCGAGGCGGACGTAGAGAATGTTCACTGGGCATTCGCCGGAACGCACGTTCTCACCGGCTCCACGATCCTACAAATCGTCTTCACGGGTCAGGAAACGCTGTATGGCGGCATCGTTCGCTCGGCGGTGAGCAGCGGCAAGGCACGGACACCGCTACAGCGGTCGATTTCCAGCCTGGTCTCGTTTCTACTTGCCGCGGCGGCGGTCCTCTGCGCCTGTCTTGCTTTCGTGAGGATCCGGCAGGGATACGGTTGGCTCGATGCTTTGGTCAGTGCTGCCACGCTCGCGGTAGCGGCCCTGCCTGAGGAGTTTCCGGTGGTGTTCACCGCCTTTCTGGGCGTCGGAGTCTACCGTCTTGCTCAGCGCCGGGCTCTGGTGCGCCGCGCTGTTTCCGTCGAGAACATCGGGCGCGTCAGCTGCATTTGCTCGGACAAGACCGGAACGCTCACCGAAGGACGCCTGCACTTATCTCGCCTCCTTGCCGCGGATGAGATCCCCGAGTCGCGCCTGCTCACCCTAGCATCCCTGGTGTCTCGAAGAGACACCGGAGATCCCCTGGACGGGGCCGTTCACCACGCCCTCGACGAAAGTGGCCACCCGCTTCCCGACGTGGAAATCGTCGAGACGTATCCCTTTACCGAGAGCCGCCGTCGGGAGACCGTGGTAGTGCGGGAGGGAGGCGTCCTGAAAACGGTGACGAAGGGCGCCCCGGAGGTAATGCTCTCTTCGTCGGACCTGTCGGAGAAGGATCGACTCTTCTGGACTTCCCGCATCCGTGAGGTCGCCTCGCAGGGACACAAAGTCCTTGGCTGTGCCTGGCGCAACCTCGACTCCTCCTGGACCGGAGGCGAGCCCGATCGCGGTTATCGCTTCGCCGGGCTACTGGGCTTTCGCGACCCGCCGCGAGAGGGAGTTCCCCAAGCCGTCGATAACTGTCGCCGGGCGGGAATCCGGATCATCATGGTGACCGGTGATCATCCGGAAACCGCTCGCGCCATCGCCACCGACATCGGCCTGGGCGCGACGACGCCACGTATCGTCTCGGGAACAGACCTCGAGGTGGCTTTGAACCAGGGCGAAGATGCAGCAGTCTTTCTCAAAGACGTGGTCGCCGTGGCGCGGGCCTTGCCCGCTCACAAAATGATCCTGGTGCAGGCACTGCAGGCCCTGGGCGAGATCGTCGCCGTCACCGGGGATGGAGTGAACGACGTTCCCGCGCTTCAAGCCGCCGATATAGGCATCGCCATGGGCCAACGCGGAACTCGCTCCGCTCGCGAAGTAGCCTCCATCGTATTGCTCGACGACAATTTTCGTACCATCGTGAACGCCATTGCGGAAGGCCGCCAGCTCTTCCGGAATTTGAAGCTCAGCTTCCAATATCTCCTCATGATTCACATGCCTTTCATCGTGACCGCGACAGTCATTCCGCTGGCCGGATACCCGTTACTGTTCCTACCGATCCACGTCGTATGGCTGGAAGCGCTCATTCATCCGACCGCCTTGCTGGTCTTCCAGGAGCTCCCGGCCACCACCCCGCTCGAGAGAGTGGCCGGCGAGGATAGTCGCTTCTTCACGCGCCGCGAGTGGGCCCTGATGGCCACCGTGGGCGCTCTGCTCACGTTGTTGATCGTTGCCAGCTACGATAGGAGTCTCGGTTCCGGCGGTATCGTCGAGCACGCCAGAGCGATGGCGTTGGTCGGGCTCACTTGCTCGAGCGCCGCCATCACCGCTGCCCTCACTCGACTTCGCACCAA
>DATDRI010000383.1:0-6391 GCA_035291825.1 Vicinamibacteria bacterium
CCGACCTCCTCGAAACTCCATCATTTTCGCGACCGCGGCCCGGTAGGCCCCGAGCTGGCGCTCCTTTTCTGCTTCATCCCACTGCAGTCGCATCCCCATGAGACGCGCCACCTCTTTCGCCACCCCGGTGCCCCGAGAAAGGTCGAAGTGTTTCAGCTCGGTTCTTCTTGCCATGAAATCTTCCAGGCACATGGCCATTTCGTCTTCCACGGCATAGATCACTTCAGCTTTGAGCACGATGGTTTCAGAAGAAAGGGGTCGAAGAAGCTCTCCGTCGATGAGACCCAGTGAGAGAATCTTCAGGTAATCGGTGCCATAATGGTGTACCAGCCGCTCCACCATGTCCGGCGATAATCCCCAGCGATCGCCTAGTCCCTTGAGCTCACTCGCCACGTATTGTTCGAAATCCGCGATGTCCCCTCCGTAAAGGGGCA
The DNA here is from genome assembly GCA_035291825.1 of Vicinamibacteria bacterium. Lineage (GTDB taxonomy): Bacteria > Acidobacteriota > Vicinamibacteria > Marinacidobacterales > DATDRI01 > DATDRI01. The sequence continues at coordinate 435 of DATDRI010000383.1, forward strand.
TTTTGGCCGTCTGGCACTCGGAAAAGTCTCGCCCCAGCCGATCCCCAAACCGGTCGAGTATTTCATCCAGCAATCCTTCGGCCATGGAGCGGTAGATTGTGAGCTTGCCGCCGGCAATGCTGACCAAACCATTGTCATCGACTGCGATCTTGCAGTCGCGAGCAAGAGAAGACGGCCTTCCCTTTTCCTTGAGCAACGGCCGGAGACCGGACCAGACCGAGACCACGTCCTCTTCGGTCAATTGCACGCAATCAAAAGTCTCATTGACGATGCGCAAGAGATAGGAAATGTCCTCTCCTTCCGCACGCACCGCATCCGGCGGACCGCTGTAGTCCGTATCGGTAGTGCCCACATAGGTAAAGGAGCCAAAGGGCACCACGAAGATCATGCGCTCGTCGGAAGTGAACACCACGACGACTTGGTGAACGTTCAGTTTGTCCCGGCGAACCACCAGATGGATGCCCTTGGTGGGTCGGAGCATTTCTTTCTCTTCTCCGCTCAGCCGGCGAATGACATCGGTCCACGACCCGGTAGCATTGATCACGACTTTGGCGGAAAGCGTTCCTCGGATGTCACCGAGGAGGTCTTCGAAATGTATACCTTCGATGGTCCTGTCTCTCATCTGAAATCCAACACAGTTCACATAGTTGGCCAATAGGGCGCCGTGCTCGGCGGCCGATTTGAGTGTGGCAAGCGTGAGACGGGCATCGTTGACCAGGCAATCGTAGTAAACGAATCCTCCACCGAGGCCCGCTGGCTTCAGCAGTGGTTCTCGATCGATGACTTCCTGCGCCGATAGCTTTTGATATGAAGGGACGGATTTGGAGTGGGCCAAGAGGTTATAACCGATCATCCCGATTTGCAGCTCGAGTTTTTCCCAATGGCCTCGGTATGAAGGAATGAGATAAGGCTTTGGCCTTATCAGGTGCGGGGCAAGATGCAGCAGTATCTCCCGCTCGTGCAAGGATTCCTTGACCATCTTGATGTCGAGTTGTTTCAGATAGCGCAGTCCGCCGTGGATCATTCCTGAGGATTTGCTACTGGTACCACCGGCAAAGTCGCTCTTTTCGAGGAGAGCGACTTTCATGCCACGCATGGCAGCATCTCGGGCAATGCCGGCTCCGGTGATACCGCCGCCGATGATGGCGAGATCGAACTTCTCGTTCGAGAATCTGCAAATATTCGCTGAACGGGTTCGATAGGAGAAGGTGCCGCTCACTTGTTGTCCCGGCGCAGGTCCTCGCTCGGTTTCCACCGCAGCACTGGGATTCATGATGGATTCGGGGTCGACTACCGTTTTCAGGGAGCTCACCAGCCGGGTGCCAATCTTGCCGACATATTGCGGCATCCATGCTTTGTGCATCGTGCCGACGCCGTGGTGATGGCTGAGAGCTCCTCCCCTGCCGAGGATGGTTTCGGTGGCGGCATTCTTCACCCGCTGCCACTGCGTTTGCTCCTGGCCCGGCTTCTGTCGCGCCATGAATGTGTAGTAGAGGGAGGCACCCTCGGGATAGGCGTGTGAGAGATGGGTCAGCACCAAGGCCTTTTCACCGTCAGCTTCGATGGCCTGTGACAGAGCTTGCTTCACCGCACGATGGAGAACCGTCAGGTTCTGCCAGGTTGTGGCGGTCTCCAGCGTGTCCACCATCACCGCGTGATCGAGAAGAAGGTCTCGAAGATAGGGCAGCTCGAATTGCCTTTGGTGCCACCTCTTGCCGGCGCTCTCGCCGATATAGAGGCCGCCATTTTGCTTCGTCACCGCTTTCGCAACGCGAGCCGAGGCCCGCAGCAGGGCGAGAGCCGATTTTTCCGCGGCGGCTTCGAAACCTAGGGTGAGCAAGATAGAACCCGGAATGGGAAAGCCTTTCTTCTCGATCCACCACCGGCCGATCCGGCTCTTAGCGCCCACCGTCAGACCTTCCATCATGGCACCCAGTTTCGTTTCATCCTCGTCGGACAGGCGCAGCAGGGCGGGCTGAAGGCCCATTTGCAGGAGCTCCCGTGCAGCCGACGCCCCCTGCTCGAAAGAATGAAACAGGAATGACGAAAAAGTACGGTAGCGCGGTAGGGGATGGAGCTTCACCGTGGCGCGAGTGATGACTCCAAGGAGCCCCTCCGACCCAATCAGCATCTGGAGAAGGTCCGATCCAGCGGCGGCGGCGGGAACCCGAGGCGTCTCGATGACCCCGGTAGGCGTGAGCACCCGCAGACTACAGACCATGTCCTCAATTTTTCCGTACTTCGTGGACTGCTGACCGGCGGAGCGTGTGGCAATCCAGCCCCCCAGTGTCGAGAACTCAAAGGATTGGGGGAAATGACCGAGGGTATAACCGCGGCCATTGAGCTCGCCTTCTAACTCAGGCCCGAAAATACCGCACTCCACGGTGGCAAGCCGGGATTCGGTGTCGACGGCCAGAACTTTGTTCAAATGCTTCAAATCGAGGGTGATGGCCGGTCGGCTGCCGGCCGGCGGCTCGACCCCGCCGACCACTGAAGTGCCGCCACCGAACGGGATGATGATCCAATCCCGCTCCCGCGACAATCTCAGGAGCGATTCGATCTGTGCTTCCGTTTCCGGATAGACGACCACATCGGTGGGACGGGGTATCTCACCATGACGAATGCGGATAAGATCGAGATACGATTTCCCCAGAGAATGAACGGCCCGATCCGCAGCATGGACGGAGGCGTTCCCTTCGCCGACGATTCTTCGGAGGGAGTCGATTTCGTGATGGGTCAAGCGTGGCGGTGGCAGCGGGACACGGTCCAGCGAATCCATGTGAGGACTGGTACCGAGCGGGCCGAGTTTCTGGGAAAGGAAATCCCAGAAAGCAGTGGCAGAGGGGAGATAGTACGTCTTGCTGCTTCGGCCCCATCCCCACCATTTGGTTCCGAGGCTTGCTGCCATCTGCGGATCATCCATTTGCGGTCAGTACGCTGTAAGCGCGACTAGCAATGAGAAGATGGGGTCTCGCGCCTCCCATGAGTCCGCAGTAACTACTTACACTGTAGCAGGATCTCCATCCGATGAAAAGGCGGCAGGCACCGAGTCGAATCTCCAGCCGGCCTCGGACCCGACAAGGAGAGACGCACTGAGTCTTGAATCCACGACCCCCCACGCGTCAGACGCGTAGAGGATTGAGGTTGTATCCGTGAGGGGCTTGGCGATCGGGAGAATTCTAGCCCGGCGAGCCGGCGTGTTGAAGTGTTGGTTCATGAGTTCTCTGTTCTGGAGGCACTGGTTTGGAGCACGCTGCTGGTCTGGTCGCGGCGCGTTCGCTTGCTTCAGCGCGAGCTCACGCCTTCCTTCGGCTGATGGAGGCGAGCGCCCTGTCGCTCGATCTCCAGAATGAATGTTCTGACTTTCAACCCCGCTCCCTTGAAGGCGCGCGCCATGGCCCGCGCGATGTGCTGGTGACGGTCGGGAGCGAAGGCGACCAGGGACGGTCCGGCTCCGGAGAGAGCCACTGCCGCGGCACCTGCCTTTCGGGCCGCGGTCATGGCTGTTTCTCCTCCGGGAATGAATCGCAAGCGCTGATTCTGGTGGAGTCGATCTGCCATCGCCATCTCCAGGAGATCGAAGTCACCGCTGCGAAGCGCTTCCACGGTGAAAAGAGCTCGTCCTAGGTTGAAGACCGCGTCGCGAAGCGGGACGTGTCGAGGCAGGGCTCTCCGCATCTCCTTGGTGGAGATCTGAAGATGTGGCAGAGCGACGATGAGCTTGAGATCTGCCACCGGGACTTGGCGGGCTACCGGCATGCCGGAGACTGTGGTTACCAGATTCAATCCACCGTACAGGGAGGCGGCCGCGTTGTCCGGATGCCCCTCCATATCGGAAGCCAATCGCAACAGATCCTGGCGAGACATTCTCCCGTCCGCCATTTCGTTGGCCGCCATCATTCCCGCCACCACCGCCGCCGCCGAGGATCCCAGCCCGGAGCTCAAAGGGATCTCGTTCCTGACACGCAGGCTGAGACCAGCGGGAGCGCGGCCGATGGAATCGAACGCTCGCCGGGCCGCCCGTACCATCAAGTTTCTGGCGCCCCGGGGAAGGCTGTCCGCGCCTTCCCCTTCGACCTCGACGCGCACGCCATCGTCCGCCGGGCTCATCTCCAGCACGTTATGAAGATTCACCGCCAGTCCCAAACAATCGAAACCCGGCCCCAGGTTGGCCGTCGAGGCGGGAGCGGTGACCACCACCGGCTTCATGGGCCGATCTTCTTCTCGAGGGAAGCGAGATCGGCGGGGATGGGGGGCTCCATCACGTAACGTTCGGTAATGATGCCGGGATCTTTGAGGCCATGTCCGGTGGCGATGACGACCACCGTCTTTCCGCGGATGTCCATGCGCCCCGCGGAGACTTCCTGAATCAATCCCGCGATACCGGCCGCCGAGGCCGGCTCCACCCAAATACCTTCACCGGCGAGCCGCTCTTGTGCGGCGATGATGGCTTCATCCGGGGTGGCGACGATCCGTCCGTCCGATTCACTGGCCGCCGCCAGCGCTTCTTGCGCGCGGGCTGGGCGACCGATACGGATGGCGGTCGCCACCGTGTCCGGGTTTTCCACCGGATGGCCGAGCACCAGCGGTGCCGCGCCCGCTGCCTGGACGCCCAGCAGCCGCGGTTTGGCCGTGCCGTGGAGCTGGTGGTGCTCACAGAAACCCTTCCAGATCGCGGTGATATTGCCGGCGTTTCCGACCGGCAGGGCCAACCAGTCGGGCGAGCGCTCCAAGGCTTCGATGATCTCGAAGACGACCGTCTTCTGTCCCTCCAGCCGGTAGGGATTCAGTGAGTTGACGAGCGCGACCGGCAACTTCTCCGAGGCGGCCCGCACCAGCTCGAGGGCTTGGTCAAAAGAGCCCTCCAGTTGGATGATCTCGGCTCGGTAGGCTTGCGCCCCTGCCAGCTTACCGGCTGCCACCTTGGCCTGCGGCACCACCACCAGACACCGCAGTCCGGCTCGCGCCGCATAGGCGGCGGCGCTGGCCGCGGTGTTCCCGGTGCTGGCGCAGATGACGGCCTTGGCGCCCCGATGGGCGGCATCGGTGATGGCGACCGTCATGCCTCGGTCCTTGAAGGAGCCGGTAGGATTGAGACCTTCGTACTTCACCAGAATCGCTTCCGCGCCGAGCTCGGATGCCAGGCGGGAAAGGGGAATCAGTGGAGTGTTGCCTTCCAGCAGAGTGACCGGCGAGGCGTCGGCGGCGAGCTCCAACCAGTCGCGGTAACGGGCGATGACGCCCGGCCAGGCAGTGAACATCGCTCCGATTCTAACCGGAATGGGTCCGCGGCGGGGCCGCGTTAGAACGCGTACTCAAAACTACCATGCCCGGCGGGCCGCCAACAAGGTTGGGCGCGTCGGGCGGAGTCCCTCGGTCAGAGTGTCCACAAGGCGGCGACGGGGACGATTCCGTCGAAGATCTGCCCCCGATGCGCCCGCTCAGCCGATGGGCGAGGGGCAGCGGGAGTGTAGCGCGGCGCTATGATAAAATGAGGGAACTCAACGCACGTTTTTGATCTCTTAAGTGTTCTGACAAGCCACGTGATGCCGATTGCCTGTCCCGCCTGCGGCCGTCCCAACTCCGACCGCGCTCCCCAGTGCATTTACTGTAGCGAGTCTCTGGAGGGGCTCGCTGGCGGAGAGCCGACGATGGGAGCCGCCGCCATCGCACCTGCGACGAGCCGACATTTCATCATTCTGGCTCCCCAGACAGGCGACGCCGACGGCCGGGTAGCGCTCTTTGCCGAAGTGGTGGGCATGGATCCCTACGATGCTCGGCTGGCGTTGCAGACCGAACGGCCGCGTCTGTTGCGCAGGGTGGAGACGCTTGAAGAAGCCGAGGTCTTGTCCGCTCGTCTTGCCTCCGCACGGATCGCTCACTTTGCCATCGCCGAGGCCGACGTTTCAGCGATCCAGGTTGTGCTGATCCGAAACCTGGAGCTGCTGGGGGAAGGC
>DATDRI010000384.1:0-5423 GCA_035291825.1 Vicinamibacteria bacterium
AGCTCGGTGGTGAGCCAGGAACGGCCGACGCGAATCCTCATCAAGATTTCGCGAAGCTCGCCTGCCGCCTACGCCGGCACGGCGGGTGGCAACGGCGACGCCGTGGAACCTTCATCCGTGGCACCTCCCGCGCCTGGGCCGGTCGGTGACGTGAACGAAGGCAGCGAGGCCACCGAAGGAGCCCCCGGACCCAAGGTGGAAGTGGGTGCGGTACCGGCGCCGGCGGACGGAACGCAAGCAACGCCTCCTCAGCCGCCTTCGGTACCAGAGAATCCATCGGACGCGACCGCGCCGGTGCAGTCTCCGGACCCCTCGGTGGCCGAGATCGGGGACGACCCCGAAGCGCAAGGGGAGTTCATCAGTCTGTTCCCCGCGCCCAATGACGAGCGACCCCTGTTCGAGCCTCCTATCGAGCTGATGGACGAGGCTGGTGCCGGAACGGGGACCGGGATCCTGCTCGGTCGTTTCCTCTTTCGACCCATGGCCGAGCTCAGTTGGATCCACGGCGACAACCTGACCCTCCAAACGGACGAGAAGTTCGCCGACAATGCCATCTACGCCCGCGGCATTGCCGCCTTCGAGCTCCTTCAATCCGATAACACGCTCAACTTCGCCTACCAGCTTCGCTATCGGGACTTCGACAAGTTCCAGCTCTTGAAGGAGAGCCTCTCCCACGGGGTCGACGTCGGTACGGGAATTCACGTCTCCCCGCGGATGAAGTTCACCGCCAACAACCATTTCTTCCGGGGCAGTTTCGAGACCCCGGAGTTCGATCCGGGGCAAGAAGTCTTCTTCAACGTCGAGCCCTTCAACCGCAATCAGACCGAAGCCGGTCTGGTGACGGAACTGAACGAGCGATTGGGCGTCTCGGTCAGAGGCATCTATGACTTCGTGCGCTTTCAGGAGGATCAAACGGTCTTCTTCAACTATGACACGGTGAGCACCGCAGCGAGCTTCCACTACCGTCGCTCGCCGCTCAGCTCGATCTTCGGAGAGTACGTCCGGGCCATCACCCCGGAGCCCGCCGCCAGACCCGAGGCCCAGTCGACGGCCAATGCGGTAATGGCCGGTCTGCAAGGAGAGATCACCGCGCTTCTCAGGGGCACGGTGCGAGTCGGCTACTCGTGGCAGGATTTCGGCGAGGGAGACCAGCGACTCGAGTATCGGGGTCTGGTCGCCAGCGCCAGCCTCACCCGCTACTTCACCGAAGCCACCGCCCTCACCATCGAAGGCGGACGGCAGACCAATCTCTCGAACTACCAGGACAACAACTACTATCTCTCGCACTTCGCGAGCCTGCAGTACACCGGGCCGCTCCGCAGGAACCTGCAGCTCGTTACCGGAGCGAGCCTTTTCGACAATCTGTACCCGCTGGAAAGCATCGAATTGCCCGAACGGCGGAACGACCACGCATTGGCCGGATGGGTGGGGGCGGCGTATTTCTTTACGCCCTTGACGTATTTCCGCGCCGACTACCGGTACGAGCGGCGGCGATCCAATCTGGATCAGTTCCAGTACAGCAACAACGTGCTGCGGTTCATCGTAGGAGTAGGATTCTTCTCGAGGTAAGGCAGACGGAATGACGATAGCTCCCTGGAAAGCGCTGCTGGCCGGATGCGTACTTTGGCTGGCATGGATCTGCCCGGCGAGCGCTTCTTCGACGACGCCACAACTCCTATCCCAAGGCAACGGGGATACCAAGGTCGACGAGATGGAGGCCGAGTCAGACACGGCGGCCGAGCCGGGCACCGAGGCCGAGTCCGACGCCGACTTGGAGGTCTACCGTGTCGGTCCCGGCGACGTGCTGGACGTCATTGTGTATGGAGAAGACGATCTCACCCGACTCATCACCGTCCAGCACGAGGGCGAAATCTCTTTTCCCCTCATCGGAGAGATACAGGTCGAGGGCCTGACCCTCAAGGAAGTGCGCCAGCAGATCGAGGAGCTTCTGGGTAGAGACTTCCTGGTGGATCCCCAGGTGACGGTGAAGGTCAAAGAATACCGCTCCCAGTGGGTCACGCTGGTCGGAGAGATCGCCCGGCCGGGGAAGTACTACCTCACCGGGCCGGAGACCCTTCTGGATCTTCTCACCGAGGCGGGGGGGTTCACCTCCCAGGCGAGCGGAGAGCTCGTCATCACTCGGCTGAACGGCGTCTTCGATGACGGCTCGAGCGTGCGGCGGGTTTGGCTTTCACGGGACATGGCCGCGCAGGAACAGAAAGCAGCCCTGGCACTGGGCGTCGACAGTGGGGATCTCGTTACCGTACCGGCACAGGAATCGATCTACGTGACCGGGGAGGTGAACAACTCCGGCTCCTTCCCCCTCAAGAGTGGCCTCACGGTCTTGCAGGCGGTGTCTCTGGCCGGCGGCCTGAGCAAGTTTGGAGCCAAAGGCAAAGTGGAGATCCTGAGGAAGCGCGGTGGCGCGGAGCCCGAGCGCATCAGGGTCGACCTGGAAGAGATCGAGGAAGGGAAAAACCCCGATGTCCCGCTGGCCCCGGGGGACGTCGTGAGAGTAGGGAAACGGATCTTTTGAGGAAGCCATCGCATGAAAAACGACTCCACCCCGCTCACGTCTGACTTCGAAGGATTCGACCTCCAATACGGTCTCAGGCTTCTCTGGTCGGGCAAGCCGACCATTCTCGCCATGACCCTGGTCGGCGTGGGGCTCGGATTCCTCGTCACCTACATGCAGGTCCCCATCTATCGGTCCCAGGCGCTGGTTCAGATCGACCCTCCCAGCCAGAACATCTCCGCGCTTTCCAACCCCTATCCCACCACCGCCTTGAACTGGTTCGACTATCAGAACTACTACCGGACGCAATATCGCATCATCGAAAGCAAGGTCCTGGCCGAAAAGGTCGTCTTCAAACTGAAGCTCAACGAAGAGGCTCCCTTCAAGCAGGCGACGGATCCCGCGGCTCTTTTCGTCTCTCATGTTTCCGTCGTGCCGCTGCCGGATACGCGCCTGGCTCAAATCGCCATCATGCATCAGGACCCGAAGCTGGCGACGCTGTGGGCCAACACCTTGGCGGAGGCCTATGTCGAGCAAAACCTGGAGACCAAAATAGAGACGACGCGCAACATCTACAGTTGGCTCCAGGAAAGGCTCGGTTCCGCGCAGAACGAGGTGGCTCGGTCCGAGGAAAAACTCTACGAGTACACCGAGAAACAAGACCTGTTCATTCCCGAAGAGGGACAGAGTATCGTCTCCGGAACGCTCGAGAAGCTCAACGAAGCCTACACCGACGCCAAGACCCGCCGCATCGAGCTGGAAAGCATGCTGAGCCAGATTCAGAGTCTGAAGCGTAGCGGTCAGTCACTGGAGGCTCAACCCCAGGTTTCCGAGGATCCGCTGGTGCGGAACCTGAACATGCAGCGGGCGGGCCTCGAGGTCGACCTCGTCAAGGTCCAGGACCGGTACAAGGAAGGACACCCTCAGGTCAAGAAGCTTCGCAGCCAAGTAGAGCAGATCCAGTCTGCCATCGATGCCCAGGCCGAGAAAATCGTCGCCGGCATCCAGGCCGAGTACCAGCAAATCCGCAGGCGCGAGCAGGAGCTCCTGGCCTCGGTCAATGAGCACAAGAAAGAGTCTTTCGAGGAAGGGCGTAAGACCGTCCAGATGGAGATGCTCCAGCGCGAGACCGTATCCAACAAGAACCTCTACGAGGTGATCCTGCAGAAGATCAAAGAGACCGACGTGGCCGCCAGCCTGTGGAGCAACAACGTGTCCATCATCGAAGAGGCGGTCGTCCCCACCGCCCCCATCAGCCCCAACCCCAGGAAGAACCTGGCTCTGGCATTGGTGGCCGGACTCGTCCTGGGCTGTGGGATCGTCTTCCTGCGCGACCATCTCGACAATACGATCAAAGAGCAGGAAGACGTCGAAACACACTTGCACACCGATTGTTTGACCATCGTTCCCATGCACGAGAACGCTGAAGAGGGAGTGGTGACGGAGGCCTACCGATCGCTGCGCACCGCTCTTCTCTTCAGCCGAGAAAGCGAACAGGGCAACGTGGTGCTCATCACCAGCTCCGTTCCCCAGGAGGGCAAATCCACCACCGCACTCCACACCGCCCGCGCCCTGGCCGCTTCCGGCGAGCCGACCCTGCTCATTGACTTCGACCTCCGGCGGGGCGATCTCTACAGTCGGCTCAAGCTGTCCCGAGAGCCGGGAATGTCCGACTATTGCCTTCGGGATCTCCAGGTGCTGAGCTCGATCGTGCAACCGACCCGCTTCCCGAATCTCTCACTGGTCACCGCCGGCAAGCGACCTCCCAATCCACCGGCCTTCATCGGCACGCCGGCGGTGAAGCGTCTCTTGGAGGAGGCCCGCCAGCGCTTCACCTGGATCCTGCTGGACGCGCCCCCCATCGCCGGAGTCACCGATCCCATCCTCCTGGCCAAGCTCGCCGATATGGTGGTGATGGTGGTTCGCTCGAACGCGGTCGACCGCAAACTGGCTCGGCGCTGTCTCAACTCTCTCCGTAAGACCAAGGCTCGCTTGGTGGGGGTGGTGTTGAACGGCGTGGATCCCAAGCAGGACAGCTACCACCGCTACTACAGCTACTACCACTCCCAGAGAGGGCCGCAATCTCCCAAGGTGACACCCATTAACAACCGCCCGGTCTATCGGACGACGCCTCGACCGAGAAAAGTTCAGGGCTGAAACAAATTCGGGGAGAGGTTAGTTATCTACGGTAGGTAACTAACGTCTCCCCGAATCTTAGTCTTTTGAAGGCTCACTCCCCGGCGGGAGGCTCAGGAACGATGGGGCTGGCGACCGGATCTTGTCCTGGATCTCCCTTGGGAAAGAGATTGCCGCCCGAGCCGCCCGGGTCGTTGATGGGCGGAGTGGTGCCACCATCCACCAGGCCCGGTCCCTGGTCTCGCTCGTTCCGAAGACCAGCCATGCGGAGAAACGCGGCCTGCTCCAGAGCGACGAGTGAGTCCTCGCAGAGCAATTTCTTCCTTCCATCGAAGCGACCGCGGAGGTGCAGGGCGGCCGCCACGGCCTCGCGGCGGCGAACGACTTGGGTTGGCGGTCCTACGCGGAATCCCTCGCCGAAGACGGCCTGAAGATACTCGTGGATGCTGGGGTCGCGCCTCTGGATGATGACCTGGTCCAGGGCGGCCTTGGGAGGCAGGGTGATTTCCAAGTCATGCTCGCCCGCTTCCAGCTCGAGAGTTAGCACTCGCTTCCAGTGCATTCCCTGCTCCCCGGAGAGCTGGCAAGTGACGATCTTGAGACAGCCATTCGATATCCAGCGCACCGGCGTCGAGCTCAAGTAACGGGCCTCGATGGAGTACAGCCCGTGCTCGGGTGCGGTGAAACGAGCCCGGGCGCTCACGATGGAACCTCCGGTGGAGAGCCAGAACGGATCCTGGGTTGGCTCCTGCGCCAAGTCTTCCACCGGAAG